>DAOTUR010000100.1:0-2209 GCA_034436915.1 Anaerolineae bacterium | reverse complement strand
CATATCGATATTGCTAATGAACCTGTGTGACAATGTGTGGCCCATACATATGTCCTACAGCTGACACGGGTGAGAGCTTTTGCTTCGAGGCAACACACAACGAGATGAACACTTCCAGCAAGTAAGGCGAAAGCGATAGGCAATAATAGGATCAGTGTGAGAAAGTACTATCGAGGACATGAATTGGGAGAAATCAGCGCGGGGACTTGAGGCTCTTCTCTTGTAAGGCTGAGGCCACCCTCTCTGTGGCATGGGTGATTTTTTCTGTGATGTAAGACAGATCTCCTTCCCCACTCAGAAGCAAATAAGCTGCTCGCGTCAGATGATCAGCAGCAACAAGCAGTTCGTGAGCGGCCCGCCCTCTTGATGTATGAATGTCGCCAGCAGATGCGGCGGATTCCTGCAAGACAGGCTGAGCTTTCACGATGAAATGTATGGTCTGTAACATCACGTGAAGATCTGCGCTGTATGTCTCCTGCGATGCTTCAAAGCGATGCAAATACTCCACGATGAGCTGAGTGGTTGCCCAACTCACACGTTGTAAGACAAGCTCCTGTGCGAGGCGAGGCAGACTTTCCTGAAATCCGGGCCATTGGCAGATCTCGCTGGCGGCATCGGTGATAGTGTTCATGAGTCGATTCGGAATCTCCTGACTCAGCCGCACTTCAAGCAGATGCTCCCAATCATGTGTATCGCCTGGGCCATAAAGATCAGCAATGATGGCGCGCTGGATGGCCTTGTAGGACACATCCGAATAGTGGGCGTGATAACGATCAGATGCCTGTTGGATGGGATCAGTTGACTGGCTCATTGAAACCTCTTTTCTAACGGGGACGAGGAAGGCGGCTTATGTCTGCAATCATGTGAGTGAGACAATCGCGGAGATGACTATCGTTCGGTGTGGCTTCGATGACTGTGATCAGCCGAGACAACGCCACTTGCATCTGCATGTAAACCTGATAGAGCGTCTCGTCATAGGGTAAAACCCATGTTCCTGAGGGCAGAATCGAAACCATGCGAGGATCACCCTGACGACGAAATTTAACAGGCAGCGTGAAGGGGACATCACGCCCTGGTTGCCAGCCCACCAACTGCACCAGTGGGAACACTCGCTCATCAGCTGGCAGCGTCCAGTCTGCTCGCAGGATGCCATCGATATGTTCTGCGAGATAGCAACGCTGAACCAGCAAGCCAAGGCTGGTGTCTACAAACGGAACCTGCATCACTCTGATGAGTACGACAGGCAGCCAGATGAGGTGGGTAAAGTCGTTGGGTGTCATACGGCATTCCTTTTGTGATGATGAACAGATAGGCGTGTGTCTTCAGGCAAGAGATCAGGTTGAAGATCGCTGAGCCAAGAGCCCTTGCGGAAGCTGTAGCCTGTGACCGCTTCAATGCGGCAGTATTCGCGGTAGGTATCTGGATTATGGGTGGCCCCGTTGATGAGGTCGTTCAGACTCGCCAGGACACACAGGGCGCAGGACAAGCGTTGATTGCCATACTTATATGCGTCGTGAGAAATGCCTCCATGCTGTTGAATACAACCCCAAACCTCCTCCTCTGACCAATCGTGGATCGGCAGCCAGTCGTAAACAAAACGCCCCTTTGTCGGGGCGGTACAGTCGTTACGAAGGGTGAACATCTGGCGCTTGGCTCGCGCATGACTCTCTTGTGCCCGCAAGCCCATCGCACACACAACATCCCCTCTCGGATACGTATTCCTTATCCAGCGTGAGATCGGAGAACGCTTCAAATCTGCCGTACAGTACCTTATGGCGGCTGAAGGCCAGCACGGATGGTCTGGATTCTGATAGTATCTCTGCCAGATCCGGTCAATCAGATCGCCATGTATCCAGCGAACAATATGCAGCGGTACGCCTTTTCTCTGAGCAAGGTTCTCTACATAATTCGGAGTCTGATGCCACTCGACCCGCGCTCCCAGATCGGCGTGAACCATGACGACATCCCCCATCCAACCTTCTGCCTGACGGCGTTCCAGCAGGTGATGACACATAGCATCTGAGTCTTTGCCGCCCGACACACTTAAGACCAGCGAAGCTCCTGATCGCAGCAGTTGCACTGGATCAGGGTTAGTATCTATCCGTAAACCTATTTTTGGGCGCAGCACGCTGCGCCTCTACGAGATATATTCATCAGAATTTGTAGGGGCACAGCGTGCTGTGCCCTTGACGATCAAGACACATTCATG
>DAOTUR010000099.1:0-15922 GCA_034436915.1 Anaerolineae bacterium | reverse complement strand
GCTTAAAATCGATGAGATGCTGCTGAGGATTTGTTCGTCGCGGTGTCATCTGGCCCCGCCCTTTGCATCTTCGCGCTGAGCGGGGCACTGCTATCGTTATGGCTACCAATGCACAATCTGAGCACGGAACTCACGGCCTGCTTGACTGTCTGCGATGGCGACGTTGCTGTAGCGGGCGCTGAACACGCCCAACGTCTCCTCATGTACCTGCCCATCCGCCGGATCAATCACGCTGAGGATTGTGCCATCAGGCGTGCCATCGCCCCCAATCCCGATTAGCACCCGCGCATGAACTGTGTTCAATGAGCCGCCATCCGTCGTCACCCACAACGGGCCAGAGGCATCGAGCATATCCGACAGGCCGCGTCCGGTATAGCTGGCCGGCGGTGCTGCACTCAAGCCCATTGCGGCGAGGAATGGGCCTTTTTGCGATCCGGTCAAACCCGTATCGTCGCGGAAGATTTGGGTATATTGTGCGCCTGCTCGTCCGACGATGGTTGGAATATCGGCGACGGCATAGGTCGCGCCATCATGGTAAGAGGCCATCATGGTTGTCACAGTGGCCCAGCACGCCATGCCGCTGGGCTGCTGAATGGCGGAGACGCCGCCGAGAGTGCGCCCCGGAATCTGCTCATCAGCGGCGGCGGGGCTGGCATTGGGACCATCACGTTGAACAAGACTCGCGTTGGATCGAGCCGCCTGCATCATGCGAATGGTGGCAGCATTTCCGGCAAGGCGCTGCATCTGGATGACAGCCTTTTGTCGGGCGTTCATGCCAATCGGCAGCACACCCTGGATGTGCTGTCCTGAGACGATTTGATCTTCGAGAGCGGGCGTGCCTTCTTGCACTGTGGCTTTGGTATTCGCTGCTTGCAAGGCTTGATGACCTGCTGTGTCACTCATACAGACCCTCCCACAATATCCTGATGACGCAATAACCCTGTGAAATGTTTGATAGGAAAGCAAACAGGGAATTACGGTCTTTATAAAGCATATAGAAAATTGGTATCGATACTTATAAAAAAGTTGTAGCATTTCAGGCTGCATCATGTCAAACGCTGGAAATGCGCGGCTGAGGATATTATTGATGAGCCGCTAACCCCTGTTCAGCTCATGCCTTTGTAAAGACCGTCCAATCAACCCCACTGTGCCAGCGCGTGCCATCCGGCAGAAGGGTGGTGGCATCGGCATACACACCGTAGACATTGGCGTCCGTCAGATTGGCCTCGCGCAAATCAGCGCCGCTCAAATCCGTCAGCCACAGGTTGGCTCCCTGGAGATCTGCCCCGCGCAAATTGACAGCCCGCAGATTGGCGCGTGCGAGATTGCTATTCTGCAAGATCGCTCGCTCAAGGACAGCCTCCTGTAACGATACTGCCCGCAAATTGGAGCCGTGTACATCGGCCTCTGTCAGATCGGCATTTTCCAGATGTGTCTCGTGCAGATAGACGATGTGCAGCATGGCTCCGCGCAGATTGATGCCCTCAAGATGGGCCGTTGCCAGGGTTGCCGTTGACCAGTTGACGCGCTCAAAGCGGCCATTCCGCAGTGTGCCATCCTGCAAATGGCCGCGCTCCTGCAAGAAATGCAGGCTCTCAAGGGCGGCCTCATTATCGCCGCGCAGTCGTTCAAGATGTTGTTCTGTCGAGCGCCACTGCCCGATCATTTTTCGCAGCCGATTCACAGCTCATCCTTCTCATGGTCAATACAGCAGATTCCGCTTAATCTCTACAATATTTATCGCTAACGCCCAAAATTGGCAACAACTGAGATGAGAGAATCGTGTATTCTATTCGCATATCTCCAGATCATTCAGGAAAATATATGTTACAGTCGCCGTCTCAGGTTCCACATGTCACTCTGCGCGACGTCATTGACGACGGTGTGCTGGAAAAATGCGGCTTTCAAGTCGTCGGCTATGAGAGAGGCTTCTCCAATGCCTGCCGCCAGGAGATCGATGAGGCGATTCTGATGCGGGAGTAGCCATCTATTGCTCTGGGCACAACGATTGAAAAACCCACCTTTTTCCCGTACCATATACCCCATTCGAGAGATGTGATCGCGCAAGTCGTGATCTCCTCGCTCGAACACCCATTCGATTAAAACACCTGGATTAATCCCAACGATGCCAGAGCCACTCTTGAACGTCCAACCAGAGGTTCGCCTGATCATCACTGATCTGGATGGAACGCTTCTGAACACCCAGCACGCTATTAGCCCCCGCACCGAGAAGGCCCTGCGTGATGCGATTGCCGCCGGGGTGAATGTCGTCTTTGCGACGGGCAAAACCCGTTATTCGGCCCAGTCACTCATTAAAGCGCTGTCGCTCACAACCCCTGGCATCTATGTACAGGGTGTCGTCACATACAATGGCGATGGCTCGATCCGTAACCAGCAGCTTCTTGACACCGCCCTCGTGCGCCGCATTCTCACGTATGTGCAGGAACGCGGCTTTGATGCGCTGATCTATAGCGGCAGCCGCATTCTGTCGCGTCGCAAAAGCGAGTGGTCGGATCTAGTGGAACGCTACGGCGAACCTGCGGCGGAGATCACGCATGATTTGTACCAGAAACTGCCCGATATCAGTATCAACAAGCTGTGCATTGGCGGCGAAGAGAGCCGTATTCGGGCGCTGGTCTGGCAGATCAACAAGCAGTTTCAAGGGCAGGTGGCTGTCACCCGCGCTAATGTCGAGGGCATGATGGAAATTTTGCCGCCCGGCTTCTCCAAAGGCAAAGGCGTGCGGGCTTTAGTGCATGATCTGGGCATCGAGCCAAAGTATGTCATGGCGATTGGCGATGGTGAAAATGATATTGATATGCTCAAGGCGGTTGGTGTGCCTGTGGCTGTCAATAACGCCCATCCCTCGCTCAAACAGGTGGCAAAGTATATTGTCGCCAGCAATGATGACGATGGCGTGGCCGAAGCGATTGAGCGGTTTGTGCTGAAGATACCCAAAGTGGAGACGCCTGTCTTACAAGCATCGGTTGTGATCGATGCCACGACGCCTGAAAACGCCAGCACAGCGCAAACGGGAACCGAGACGCCGCCTGCCGTGTCTGATGCTGTAGAACAGGCTGCTGCGACGGATCTGCCGATTGTGGTGTCGTTAGAGACGCTCGAAGTCCAATCGCTGGCAAAGTCTGCGCCGCCACATGAGGCCGATCAGACGCCGCCTGTCGCACCAAAAGAAGACTAGGAGAAAATGCCGTGAAAAATATTTTCGTCACCGGGGGGGCGGGGTTCATTGGCAGCGCCTTTGTGCGCCATATGGCGAAGACCTATCCGGATTACAACATCATCACCTTCGATAAGCTGACCTATGCGGGCAACCTCGACAATCTGCTGCTCGTCAAGAATACTGGAAACCACACGTTTGTGCAGGGCGATATTGCGGATCGTGAGGCGGTACGCCATGTCTTCGAGCAGTATCAGGTCGATACTGTCGTCAACTTCGCGGCGGAGAGCCATGTTGATCGCAGCATCCTCGATCCGAATGCTTTCATCATGACGGACGTGATGGGCGTGTATACGCTGCTGGATGAGGCGCGTAAATATGGCATTGGGCGCTTCTTGCAGGTATCCACCGATGAGGTGTACGGCGATGTGCCCGAAGGCTATTCCACCGAGGAAGATCGCTTTTTGCCCAACAGCCCGTATGCCGCCAGCAAAGCCAGCGGTGAACTGATGGTGCGCTCCTATCAGATCACTTACGGCATGGACACGGTGATCTCACGCGGCAGCAACACCTATGGGCCGTATCAATACCCGGAAAAAATCATCCCTTTCTTCACGACAGAGGCGATTGATGATCGCCCGCTGCCTGTGTATGGCGATGGCAAGCAAACCCGCGATTGGCTGCATGTTGACGATCATGCGCGAGGTGTCGATCTTGTGCTGCATAAAGGCACATCCGGCGAGGCGTACAATCTTGCCGGGGAAGATTTGCGCTTCAATATTGATGTCACGCATGACATCCTCAAGCTGCTTGATAAACCAGAGTCGCTGATTCGCCATGTCTATGATCGGGAAGGCCATGACCGCCGCTATGCCATGAGCGCGGAAAAATCGCGCACGCAGTTGGGATGGGAGCGCCAGTATACGTTTGAGAAGGGGTTGGCCGAAACCATCGCATGGTACAAAGAGAATGAGTGGTGGTGGCGCAAGATTAAGACTGGGGAATACCTCGAATATTACAAGCAGCAGTATGCGGCGCGGTTGGCGGAGTCAGAGCAGAAATAAACCCTTCATTTCATATCCCATGCATTTGTAGGGGCGCAGCGTGCTGCGCCCACATGCCGGATGCCCATATCAAGGGCGCAGCGTGCTGCGCCCCTACAAAAACGCCTCACACTACAGGACATTTTGACCCGTTTGTCCCCTCCTCGCCCCTTGTGGGAGCGGAGGTCGAGTGGTGAGGGGTTTATCTTCCTACGGCTTTGGAACCTCGTGCGTATACAGCCAAGTGTGGAAGAAATCGCGTAAATCTTGGTCGCTCACGGTCTGGGCAGCAGCGATGAAATCCTCGATGCGGGCATTGCCGCTTTTGTAGGTGGCATAATACGACTTCATAATTTTGAAGAACATCTCATCGCCCACCTTCAGCCGCAGCGCATGGAGCAGCCACGCGCCTTTGTAGTACACATTGAGATCGAAGATGTTGCGGACGCCCGGATCACCAATCAAGGGCGACTTGGCGATCACATCAGGATCACTGATGAGCTTGTACCAGTTGTCCATCAGCTTTTGGAATGCCTCAGAGCCGTACTTATGTTCCACCCACAGCGCTGAGATATAGGTCGCAAAGCCCTCGTTCAGCCAGATATCGCGCCATGTGTGAATTGAGATGCTGTCGCCGAACCATTGATGCGCCAGTTCATGCGCTATGATGATTTCAGAATTGGCCCCTCCGATAATGCCCCGTCCGAACAGCGAGAGCGTTTGGGTCTCCAGCGCGAACGACAGCGGCGCATTCGTCACGACAGCCCCATAAACCGAGAAGGGGTAATTGCCGAACAGCGTCTGATAGTAAGCGATCATCTCGCCTGTGGGCGCAAAGGTCTCTTTGGCGCGATCCGCACGATCTTTGGGGAAGAAGTTGCGAATCGGGACAGGGCCGCCTTCGTCGTTCTGCTGCACAAACTCCTGAATATTGACGGTGGCAAGATAGGTCGCCGCCTCTTCTTTCATATCATAGGTGTATGTTCGGCTCTCTCCTTCATCCTGCACATTCGTCAAAAAGCCGTTGGCTGCGACCATGTAGGGCTTGGTAACGTTGATGATGAAGGTGAAGCTGGCCTTGTCCTGTGGATGATCGTTGGCCGGGAACCAGAGCGAGGCTCCATCCGGTTCACTGGCGACATACGAGCCGCCCGCGAAGAAGGCCCAGCCCCCCGCGAACATATACGATGTATCCGTCTTGTTTCCGGGCGTGCCGCTGTAGGTGACGCCCGTCGTGAAGGTTTTGCCCTCTGGCAGCAGCGCGTGAGGCATGAGGACGAGTTCCCGTTCCACGCGCTGATACGGCACAACCTGCCCATCAATCTCCACGCTGCTGATCGTGTAGCCGCCAAAATCGAGATTGAACTGCGTCAAATCCTGCGAGGTCGTCATCGTGATCGTCGTTGTGCCACTGAGGGTTTTGGCCTTCACGTCCACATCAAGATCAATCGTATAGTGAGACACATCATAGCCGCCGTTGCCCAGCATTGGGAAATAGGGATCACCGATGCCGCTGGCTCCCCTGGTATCGCCGGGGAGAGGCTTTTCACTGATTGCGCCCAACAAGATCACATTCAGTGCAAGAAAAACAACCGAAAATATCATTCGCCGACGCATCATATGCTCAATCCTTTTCCAGTGGTACAAGATCACCACACCAACCTGCATCTCTCACGAGTCTGTATGCCATAACGCATCATACGCTTATTAGAAGCGCACATCATAGCCATATGGCCTGGCCTCTATCCCTCGTTTGGTAGGAGAGGCGAAACGTGTTCGTTTCGTACAATTGATCTTATATCATGATCATACGGTTAAATGATGCGGATAGGATGAATATGCGTGTTGGACAAGATCAGCATGGCCGCAGCCCGCGCAGCCGCAGCAGCACTATCTGTCTGGGGTGCGGGGTGGCCGCAGTGGTTCTCCTGGTCGGGATCGTTGTCATCGGCGGGATTCTGGTGGTGGTCTATCTGCCTCGGCTCTCGCTGCAAGCCGCAGGCTTCCAACCATCAGGTGATACGGCGGCGGTGTTCCAATCGGCCCCGCCTGCCTCTATGCCAGAGATCGTCGTCATTGCCACACTCCAGCCGTCGGAGATTGTCGTCAGCGCAGGCGATCTGGGAGACCGTGCTTTGAATGTGCCGCCTAGTGCAGTGCAAATCGAATCAGGCCAGATGGTCGCGTCTAACGATGGCAGCACGCCACAGATCGATGTTCTGCGCGTCACAGTGGATGAAAATGGTATGCTGGATATCTGCCGCCAGTACAGCCCGATCTGCACCCCCACCGGCGATTCGCGTCTCCGCAATGTGATGTTTGATCTGCGTCCGGGCGGGGCCGTCATCAATGGCGAGTTTTACATCCCTCAACTGTCATCATGGCAGGCCGTTGGGCTGGTCATGCGCCTGACGGTTCAAAATCGCCTGCAAGTCATGGGGGTGGATGTCAACGGCACGCTCTACAATGCCCCTCCCGGCGACATGAGCCAGATGGTGCAGGAGGCCGAAACGCGGGCCAATGATCTGATTCAGCAGTTGGCATTGCAGGCAGGCGGCGCACGCTATACGCTGCGGAGCCTCTCGATTGATGATGCGACATTGACGATGTTGTTAGAGCCGTAAGGGTTGTTGTGTGGACACGGCGGGCCATGTCCTATACGTTCGGACACGGCGGGCCTTGTCCCTACAGACCGCCATAAATATCTTATTTATCGTTATGGCGGGGTCATACAATTGTGCGACATTTGATGTCTGGTAGGGATTAATCCCGTGTGATAATGCGCGTCGCCAGTCGGAGTAGCAGATAACTCAGGATGAGCGGCAGCACAATCGGCAGCACAAAATCAACGGCAAAGAGTGCCGTGAGATTCGGCGGGATGACGGTTTTATCGGCCAGCGTCTCGCCGCGAATGCCTGGGAGATGAGCGATAAGATTGATCATGAGAAAATAGAACGTGCTGAAAGCAATACTCGCGGTCAGCGCTGTGCTCCGCCCCGGTACGACCACGCTCACCAGCACGGCGATCAGACCCACCAGCACTGGCTCAAGCAGTAGACGCACCACACTCACAGTCAGCCCGATCATGACGATTGCCAGACCCACAATTACGTTTTTGTCGCTCGGCCAATAGGCCGCATAGGTACTGAGCAAAATAGGCGGCGTGAAGAACAGCACCACTTGGCTCATCAAGACGATATCATCCATCCGCTTCCACAGCGCTACCGCCACCTTGCCGAGCAGAATCTGATTCAGCGACATGGGTGTCGTGCGTAACAGCGGCAGCGTATTATTCTGGACTTCTTCGCGCATGGCATCCGAGGCGGTCACGGCGACATGAAGCAAAATATGTCCATACAGCAGCGCGACAAACGGCATGACGATAATCGCCGCAATGACGATGGTCGAGACGATCACCTGCAAAATCGGGAGCATGAAGCTCAAGATGAGCACCACTAGCCAGCTCCCGATTCCAACGAGAATAGGATTCAATTCTGGTGGAATGGTGCGCCAATTCAGTCCGAGATGGCGGCGGACAATCGGGTTTGTGCTGCGTGCCCAGTAGGGAACGCGCTGTGATGAGCGTTCTAGTATATTCAGATAATCGTCACGATTAACAGCCATACGCAGTGGCCCACTCTCTCCGTCAAATACTTTCTGTCATGGTAGCATGTGTTTATGTGAATTGTATGGGGAGAGGGGACTTTATGGGACAGCGCATTGTGCGCCCTGTAATGCGTTTTGCCGCGCTGCTTCTGATCGTGCTGGGCATCAGTCTCATCATCTCAGGTGGGCTGCCGCAGCCGAGCGATGCGACAGGGGTATTTGCGGGAGAGGCCATCACTGCGCCGCAGGTCGGCGGGCTGGCCCCTGATTTTACGCGCCCGCGCCTGGATGGTGTGCCGCTGACGTTGAGCCAGCAGCGCGGGCGTGTGGTGCTGCTCAATTTCTGGGCGACGTGGTGCGGCCCGTGCGAAGCTGAGATGCCGCTGCTGCAAATGCTGCACGAGGATTATCCTGAACTGGTGCTGTGGGCGATGAATATGGGGGAAGACGCGGCACAGATTGCTCCCTGGATTGCAGCGCGGAAACTCACCTTTCCCATCTTGCGTGACCCGACTCGTACTCTAGAATATAACTATGCCTTGCGCGGCCAGCCGTCCACCGTCATCATTGATCAGGAAGGTCGTATTGTGACGATTATCGAGGGGCCGATTCGAGACGATACGCTGCGCCCCCTGCTCGATGATGTGTTTGCGAAAGAGAGAGTCTCCTCATGACGTCGCCAGAAATTGCTGCCGCGATGGAAAGAACATGGCCCATTCGCGTGAATCGCTTCATGCTGTGGATCACGCGCCATTGGATGCGTGTGATGCTGGTGCTGGTCGGCCTGTATGCGGGGCTGCCCTGGGCCGCGCCCACGCTGATGAAACTGGGCCTCACCGGGCCAGCCGATGTCATCTACAAGATGTATATCCCGATGTGTCACCAATTCGCTTTCCGTTCGGTCTTTTTATACGGTGAACAGGCATTTTACCCGCGTGAAGCGGCCCAGACGCCCTATAAGCCGTTTGAAGATTACGCGGTCAATGATCCCGCCTATGAGAATGCCTATTCCTATTGGTATAACTCATTCAAAGATCAGCCTTACACAGGTGATGTTGAGCGCAGCAATCTTCAGGAGTTCAGCCCCTGGATGCAGTTTGCCGCCAAAGAATTTAAGGGCAATGAGCAGATGGGCTACAAAACTGCCATCTGCGCCCGCGATGTGTCGATTTATGGCATGTTGTTTGTGGGTCTGGGCATTTATGCGCTGCCACCTGTGCGCCGCCGTCTGCGTCCGCTGCCGTTTTTGCTCTATTTACTGGTGGGGGTGCTGCCGATTGGCCTGGATGGATTCAGTCAGCTCTTGAGCTATCCGCCGTTTGAGTTGTGGCCTATCCGCGAGACAGCGCCCTTCTTCCGCATCATGACGGGCGCATTGTTCGGGCTGATGAGCGCATGGCTGGCCTTCCCGTATGTGGAGGCGTCGATGCGCGATACACGGCGGCAGATTCTGGTCAAGCTGATGCGGGCTGGACTGTCCCCTGACGGAAAAACAACACCCCCGCAGAATTGATGGGGGAGGTGTTTTTGTAGGGGCAAGGCACGCCTTGCCCTTTATTTCTCAACCATTGAATTCTTGCTTAGGATTGAATATCGAATAACTTCTGCATTTACTTCTGTAATCTGGCGTATCAACTCAAACAAATGCTTGTGTTATTTAGCTCCTGTTCCTTAATGTCCTGCAATGCCACGCGGCTGATACAACTCTTCAAGTTCGGTCATATCTTGCGCCGTCAGCGTAATCTCCAGTGCGGCGATGGCATCATCAAGCTGATACTGCTTCGTCGCGCCAATGATCGGCGCGGTGATATACGGCTTGTGCAGCATCCAGGCCAGCGCCACTTGTGCGGGTGATTTACCTATACGCTGTGACACCACTTTCAAGCGATCCACAATGTCAAAATCGAGATCGCGGAAATAGAAGGCATCCGCCAGCGTATCGGTCTGGGCGCGGGTGGTCTCGCCGCCATTTTCGCGGGTGCGATTGCCCGCCAGGAAACCGCGTGCCAGCGGCGACCAGGGGATGAGACCCACGCCCATCGCCTGACACAGCGGGATCATTTCGCGTTCTTCTTCGCGGTAAATCAGGTTGTAGTGATTTTGCATCGAGACGAACTGCGTCCAGCCATGAAGCTGCGCGGTGTACTGGGCGCTAGCAAACTGCCACGCATACATGCTTGACGCGCCGATGTAGCGCACCTTGCCCGCCTTGACGACATCATGCAGCGCTTCCATCGTCTCAGCGATGGGCGTGTTCTCATCCCAACGATGGATTTGATACAGGTCGATATGGTCGGTGTTCAGGCGGCGCAGCGAGGCATCAATGCTGTCAAAGATGTGCTTGCGCGACAGGCCGCCTTGATTGGGCTTGTCGCCCATTGAAAAAAAGACTTTTGTGGCAAGCACATATTCATCGCGTGAGGTAAAAAATTCACGCAAATAACGCCCAGTGGCTTTTTCGCTGGCCCCGTTGGAATAGCCATTGGCGGTGTCAAAGAAGTTAATGCCAGCCTCCACCGCTTTTTGCACGATGGGGCGTCCGGCCTCTTCTGTCAGCACCCAGGCCCGCCACTGAGGGTCGCCATAACTCATCATGCCCAGGCAAATGTGCGAGACGGATAGTCCTGTGTTCCCTAAACGTTTGTACTGCATTGAAGACATCCTTTGATGGTGTCGCTTCAAAATCCAGGCGAGGCATCTGTGAGCGCTGCCCCTCCTTCCAGAAGCGCCCTCATGCGAATCACTTACGCGGCGTGACGTCCAATTTTTTCATCTCGTATGCAAGCTGCTCTTTTGACATAAAATCTAGAATCTCTATCGAGTTTCTTTCAACAACTGCTTCAATACGATCTCTTCTTGCTGCGCTGTGGTGATCTCGCCATCTAGCCACGCCGCACGCAAACGATCCAGCACCTGCTTGTAGAGAGGGCTGGGCGGCACGCCGCGCTGACGCAGCATATTACCATCGGTATGCGGGATGCGCGTCAGCCGATGAGCATAGCGCTCTTCCAGAATTGCCCCTTGATCGGCAGGCAGCAGACGCAGCAGCATCGTCAGCGCCTCAGCGGGCAGGCGTTCCAGCGTCAGCACCACGCGGCTGATCGGCGTCTGCGGCGCGGCCAGATTAGCGGCCTCATGGCGCACCTGGGCCGCCGCCATGACTGCCTGTGTGCGCTGTCCGGCAAACAACAGCCGCTCCATAATGCCTGCAATATCCTCCAGCGGCGTGAGCCAAGCATACCACAGCAGCACAGCGCGATCTTCCGGAGACAGATCAGCAGTCGCAGAGCGAAGCTGTACAAATGTCTCGGCAAGCTGCGACGAAAAATGCAGCGACGGATGAATCGCCGCCAATGCGCCAAACGTCTGCAAATGCATCAGGCCGCGCTGCGGTTCGGCCTCTTGCAGCAAAAGCGTCAGCTCATGGCGCAGGCGTTCGCCCGTGATACGGCGCAGCATCGGCAGCGCTGTCTGAATCAATTCGGCGGTGCGCGTCTCAATCGGGAATTCCAGGCGCTGACTGAAGCGCACCGCACGCAAAATCCGCGTCGGATCATCGACGAAGCTCAGGCTGTGCAGCACGCGGATGAGCCGCCGATCCAGATCATCCAGCCCGCCGAACAAATCCTGCACGCGCCACTGACTCGCCATCGGGCTGACCTGAATCGCCAGCGCATTGATGGTGAAATCGCGCCGAGCGGCATCCAGGCGAATGCTGGCGCTGTAGACGGTGGGCAGGGCTGTCGGGTGGGCATAAAATTCGTTGCGGGCGGTGACAAAATCAACATGGTCGGGCAGATGGCCCACGATACCTAGCGTTTGCCTCACAGCCTCATCGATGTACCATTTCGCCGTACCAAAGGGCCGATGACTGCTGACGCGCCCGCCCACCTGCGATGCAAGCGCCTCGGTGAAGGCAATCGCATCGCCCTCCATGACAAAATCGATATCAAAATTGGCGCGTCCCAGCAAAATATCGCGCACTATGCCGCCCACCATATACAGCGCGATGCTGCGCGTCTGGGCGTGCTGTGCAATGACCTCCACCAGTTGCAGCGCCGCCGCGCCAATGCCCGCTGTGACCTGTTCTAAGGTGACGGTGCGCGGTTTGGGGGCGCTGGTGGGATGGATACGCGCCCAATATTTTAAGAGGTCGGTGCGTGTGATGATTCCGATCACCGCATTATGAGCATCGATCACGGGCAGTTGACCGCGCCCGCTCTTGACCATCGTCTGCTCAAGTTCAAAGATCGAGGCATCGGGCGAGAGGGCAAACGCGCCGCCCTGCATGACCTCGCGCACGGTTGCCTGTGTGAGACCGTGTTCCAGAGCGCGATCTGCATCACGCAGCGTCAGCAGGCCGATCACCTGCGGGCCATCCAGCACGGGGTAGCCCTCATGCCCGATGCGTCGCAGCAGCGCCACGATCTCCTGAACGACATCGCTCGCCTGCACCGTGCGCGGCTGATACGACATCAGATCGGCGACGCGCACAGGCGGCGGAATCGTCTCATTGAGAAAACGGCGAAGCTGCTCACGGGCTTGTTCGGGCGTCATGCCTTTGATCACGGCGGCAGAGGCCCGCGTATGCCCGCCGCTGCCAAACATCTCGGCGGCGGCCCCCACATCGACAGCATCATCGGTGCTGCGGGCGACCATCTGCACGATGTCTTCCATCGCTACCAGCACAAACAACCCCATCGCATCCGTCGTGTCGCGCAGACGCGAGGCCACACTGTTGAGGCCGGGGATGGTCTTCTTGGCATGGGCCACGCCAATCGAGATGGTGTAACCATGCACGGTGAAATGCTCCATATCGTTGAGAAGGGCCTCAAAGATGGCTTGCTGCGCCGGATTCAAGGGCGGCTGTAAAAACTGGCGCACCGTATCCAGCATCGCGCCCTGCTCCAACAAGAAGGCTGCCGCCCGCACATCACGCGGCGTTGTGCCGCCATAGGTGAGCATCCCCGTATCTTCATAGATGCCGAGTACCAGCAGCGTTGCCTCCAGCGGCGTGAGGGCGATCTTTTGCGCCTGAATCTGCTCGGCAAACCATGTCGTGACCGCGCCCAACTCGTGATACTCATACGTCTCATGCGCCGCAAACTCACGCTGCGTCGTGTGATGCTCAATGATTCGGATGCGCGTGCCCGATTTCATGCCTTTGGGACTCTCAAAGGACTGCGTATCGGTCAGGGTGATTTGCTCGATCTTCTGGCGGGCCAGGGTCTCACGGGCGACAAAGGGCAGATGGGCGGCATACAGTGTGACAAATTCCTCCACGTTGCGATTGAGGCGCGTTGAGAGCACAGGCACGCCATCGGGATAGAGCTTGTGTGCGCCGAGCATAGAGGCGACGGCATCAAAATCAGACTGCTGATGCGTAAGGATGAGATGAGTCATGGGCGGCGCGTCCCGATGGGAAAGCCATCTTTGGTGAAGCGAATCTCAAGATCAGACGCGGCATGGTAGCTGATGGGCAGGGTATAGAGATCAATCACGTTCTCAGCGCCGACCCGCGCCGCCCACTCCTGGCGTTCTTCCGCCGTATACCATGCGATCAAAAACAGATGCGCCCGCTGCTGCTCGTACAGGCTGACAAGATCGTCATGCGCGGCGCTGGCCTCCTGCACGCGCACGCCATTGGTTGCCCACTGGTCGATGAACTGTGGTACACCGGGCAGGGTTTGATCGCGCAGGATGAGATCGAGGCCGTCCGGAAAGCCGCCGTTGGCAAGCTGTGTGCGAATCGTCACTGAATCGAGCGGGGTAAGCGGCGCTGTCTCAAGTCCGACAATGCCAAATTTCTCAGCCACTGCCTGCGGATCGAGGCTGCGGCGCACGGCATCGGCGGCCAACGGCGAATCGAGCGGGGCCAATGTCGTATTCATCACCAGCGCCGCATGAGGCGAGGCCGGCGACTGTGCCCATCCGTCCACGCGGCCCAGAGTGACGATGATATCATAGCCCGCCAGTACGCCCATATCGGTGGTGTTATCGCCCAGATGATCGATCAGGCCCGTCTTGGCGATCTCATCGATGGATGTGACATAGCCGCTGGTGTTCGCTGTGAAGGCATAGCGCACAGGCGGCGGCAGAGTCGGAATCGGGATGGGCGTCGAGGTCGGCGGCAGCACCGCCGGTAGCGGGGTTGCTGGCGCTTCACAGGCAGCCAGCACGCCCATCAGCATGATCAGGCCCACGATGCGCCTTATGGATGCAGCCATGCCACCAGCCCGCGTTGAAACATGCTGATCGAGACCGAGGCATTGAAGATCGCCAGGATTGCAAACGCAATCGCCGCATTGCGATCATCGCGCCCGCGCAACATACTGAACAGCCCCGGCATGATGACGACCAGAAAGGCCATATACAGAAAATAGATCGTCGGGCGCTCGATCGTATAGCCTTGCAGCGCCAGCAGAATACCGATGAGCAGCGTCACCCCGGCGAGGCCCGTATAAATGGCTAAGGCCCCCCAGAAATTCCCGGACAGCGGCTCATTGCGCGAGGCGAGACTCGCCCCATACACGCCGAGGATGACCGCGTAGATGATATGCATATTGAACAGAATGGTATGAAGGGCTTCCATGTGGGCGTCCCTGTGCCTGAATGCGTCAGATCATGGCGGCGATTCTAGCACGGTGCAGGGGGAAAGATGAGGGTGGTATCGGTATAGACGACCTATGTGATGAGATCAGAGTCTTGCAGGGGCCTGGCACGCCAAGCCCAAATATGATTTCTTCCGCGAAATTATAACCAGCCTAAGACTCGTGCCACCCACAGCAGCGCGACCATGTTGGCGACGAGCAGGGCAGGTTTTTGAATCTTGCCTGATGCCTCAGCAAGATTGCCGCGCATATCCGTCTCCCAGGTGAACAGCGCACACACAAAGGCGGCAATGATCAGCACTGTGCCAAGCCATGACGGGAAGACTTTATCCACGATGGCAACACCTATCAGAGCAACCGCGCTCAACAGGCAGCCGTACATCAGGAGCAGCGTGCCGCTCTTGCCGAGCAGGACAACCGTGTTTCTCAGGCCCGCCGCCTTATCGCCCTCATAATCATCGAGCTGGTTATAGAACTGCCCGCCTGCGGAGAAGGCAATCGCCGCCGCAATCACGGCCCAGGCGCTGCCCGGCGCGGCGTCATAGGCGAAATATCCCGCCATAATCAGCAGGCCGCTCAACATCAGCGCGTGCGACACGACATCGGTCACGGGACGGGCCTTGAGGCGCAGCGGCGGCACGGAGTAGAAATAGCACAGTGCCAATGTCAGCCCGCCAATCAGCAGCGCCCAGCCGCCTGCCAGCAGATACAGGACGAAGGCGACAAGCAGCGTGCCATAGGTGGCAACATTGGCTTCGGTGGGGGTGAGCGTGCCATTACTGACGGGATTGCGGGCCTTTTTGCGCGGCGTGAGCGCATCATCGGGCGCATCAATCACATCATTGACCATGAAGGCGAAGCACATGGCGAGGATATTGGCGATGGTGACAAGCACCAGACGCGCATCCAATGTCAGATTGTGCTGAGAGATCGCCAGCAGCCCCCCGACCACTGTCAAGGGAATGGTGAAGGGCACATGTTCACGCCAGCGTGTGAGTTTTAGAAGAGCTTTCAGTTTGGTTTGCGTGTCGATTTTTGGCACGCTGATGACGTCTGACGTCACAAGACCCCCTATCAATCTCTTGAAATCCGCTTTAAACAGCTACCTACGATAACACAAAAGAAAAGCGGATGTTACGGCAAACCTGTTTGCGTCATAAAGCGCAGGTCGGTGTACAGAACAGCGTGGTTGTGTCGATCCCCATTCAATTTGAGATGGGATTGGCGTAGGGGCGCGATATATCGCGCCCCATATGCAGCAACTTAAGGATTTTGTGCTCATTGTGGGCCAAAATGTGCGTCTTCGCCCCCCCTCATCACGCGGCTAAATCGCTTGCGCCAGGGACTGAAAGTCCCTGTCTCCCATGTTGCGGGGTTGAAAACCCCGCCCAAACACGCCCAAAAAGATGGTTTGAGCGGGACTTTCAGTCCCGCAAAAGGCAAGGCAGGGGTTTTCAACCCCTGACGACAGGACAAAAGCGAGG
>DAOTUR010000098.1:0-10062 GCA_034436915.1 Anaerolineae bacterium | reverse complement strand
CGACAGGGCCACCGAAATGCTGACGAATCGCAATTTCGCTGTTCGCGCCCTGGATGCCCTGAAAGGCAACGACGAGGCTCAACGGGTTTTCCCCCTGATTGGTGATAAAGGTCGGATTGCATTGGGATACATCCTAGCACTGTCGAGGGGCGTTTGACAATAGGGCCGCCCACCATTAGAATTTTAGTCATCAACGTCGTTAAAAATCTGTGGATGTCCCGATGCAGGAAACCCGTCAGGCCATTCTCGATATTCTCAAAAGACGCGGGCAAGCCACTGTCGATGATATCGTGGCTGATTTGCGTGTTCATCGTGGGGACAGCATCACGCCTGTCACGGTGCGTCATCATCTCAACAAGCTGGCAGACGATGGCTTGATTGACCATGCCTCTGCACGCCCCCGCACAACCCCAGGCCGCCCCCAGCATCACTACACCCTGACCGAACGCGGCACAGCGCTGTTCCCCAACAACTATCAGCGTCTGGCAGCGGCGCTCATCACGCAGATCGGGCATGAGTTATCGCCTGCCCGCGTCAATGTGATTATGGAAGGCATTGCAGTGGGATGGGCCGCTGACGCGCAAATCCCCAATGGGCCGATGGAGCAGCGCCTTGATGCCGTGATTGATTACCTGTCACAGAACGGCTACAGCGCCGCATGGGAGATTGCGCCGCAGGGATATTACCTGTATATGGAGAACTGTCCCTATCATCATCTGGCCCATGAGCGCGACTCGCTGTGCCGTATGGACATGCACCTCATCGCCAACCTGCTTGGCGTCGTCCCGCGCCTGACAGAGCGTATGGCCGTTGGCGATTCGCGCTGTGGCTACTTCATCCCAGAGCGAAATTAGCCTTTTTTCTCATCTCTGTCTGTTTTATTGACACACCTTGCAGAGTGCTCTATAGTTGTGACAACAATCCACATGATTTTTATCTCTAGGAGTTCTCATCTCCATGAACCTGATCGACATCACAAACCCCACTACAACTGAAACCGCCTTGATCACTGTGACGCCAACCGCCACAAGTGTGATTCGTAATCTTCTCCAGCAGCGAAATATTCCCAATCATGCGCTGCGCGTCTTCGTCACGGGCGGCGGTTGCTCCGGGATGCAGTACGGCATGGCCTTTGAAGAGAAGGCTCAGGAATTTGACAAAGTGGTTGAGATGGACGGCCTGCGCTTCCTGATTGACCCCACCAGCATGATGTATCTCAAGGGCGTCACGATTGATTTCGTCGACAGCCTGATCGGGGGCGGCTTCCGCATCGACAACCCCAATGCCGTGTCATCCTGCGGTTGCGGCACCTCCTTCCGTACCAACGACAGCGCCGCCGATTCGACATCAGCCGGCGGCTGCGGCTCATGCAGCACCAGCAGCAGCTACTAAGATTGTGCCTGGATATCGCAAAAGGCCCTGCTAAGACAGGGCCTTTTTGCTGTCAGGGTCAAAGATTATTTCCTTTGCGTGAGCCTCGTGACACCCTTTATGAATGGCAAGGTCGCCCTGACCGGAGAACCCCGCTTAAGATCGCGCCATCCCCCTTTTCTTTTAGCGCCGCCACAAGCTCACGATCATGCCGAGCAGCCCTGCCGCCCCTAGAACCAGAATTGGCACAATCGGCGGAATCTGGCCGGTTGCGGCCCGTGCCAGCGTTTCTTGCAGCGTGGCAGGCCTACCGCTGCTGACTGCCGCCTGTGTCTGACGTGGTGCAACCTCAGCGGGTCGCGTGTAGGTCGGCAAAACACCCGCCTGCACCTCGCCTGTCGTCGCCATTGTCGGCACAGCGATCAATCGCGCCTGGGCATCCAATGTGTCAATCGCGCCCGGTGTCAGTGTAACCGCCGCCCGTGTTTCTTCAATATTTCCTCCTGCTGGGGTCGCGCTCGGCGTGGCATATGGATCAATATCCGGGATCGTGCCCGTTCCCGTGATATCCACCAGATCTTCAAACACCCACCCGGAGCCATCCAGCGCTTTGTCATACTGAAAGCGAATCCACTTGTAAAAGCGCCCCGTAATGATATAGCGCGTCCCTGACTTGATCGGGTCAAGCCGTTCGCCTTCCGGATCAGGCATGGCTCGCACGTCGGCTGTCCCAAGATCGGGTTTGACCTCAAATCCAATGCTGAGGTCTTCGGTGGGCGTCACCGTCGGGGTTGGCGATGCGAACACCGCCTGCTGCTGGATCGCTTGTGGCTGCGCCTGCGGCAGAACCGCCGAGACAGGCGTTGCGCTGACGCGAACCTGCGCCAATACGCTCTCTGGCCTTAATGTCACCAGCAGCACACATAGGGTGAAGGCGGCCAGCCACAGGAAGAGGATATGCCTCATCTTTGTCATGAATGTCATTAGCGTCTACCAGGATATGTGATTGATAGGAAGAAGGCGGCTTTGTTCCGCCTGGAGCGTGGTCGTCCCCTGTTTGAGGAAGCCCTGATACTCCTGGCCGATGATGCCCTCGACCACCCAACCGCCCAGGGTAAAGGCTTGACGCTGCGAGTCAGGGCGACAGGTGGCACAATCAGCCGGAATCCACTCACCGTTGTAGCGTCGCGCCATATGCAGATGCGTCGCCGTGGAAAAGCCACCCGCACAGGCCGCACGCCCTACCACATCGCCCGTATTGACGCGGGTTCCGGTGGGAAGACGCTGATCCATATGCAAATACAGGATCGTCCAGCCTGTTGTTTCATCACCGTCGCCATCCAGATCAAGGATGAAGGCTCCATCGGCACTGCGGGCCACGATGCCGGGGGCCACCGCCCGCACCGCATACTGCGACGTGGTGCAGAAAGACCCGGAGGCGGAGAAATCATCGGGGGGCGCAAAATCAATCCCGGCCCAGGCGCTACCGCTGCCCCAACCTCCATGCGGCCCGCCCGTATAATACCAGACTTCGCCCGATGCAAACGGAAGCGTCAGCAGGGGCTGCGTCAGATTGTTCGGCACAAGCTCAAAGGCCCCGGCAAACGGATCGCCAAATAAACCACGATAAACCGCGACAAAGCCGCCCTCGCCAACCTGATTTTGCCAGTTGATGGCATCCTGCGTCAGACTGAGCCAATATTGCAGCGCCACTGTGCCCGCATTCAGCGTCGGGGCATATTGCAGGCGCGTCCCATCCTTAAATTCAATCAAACTTGCGCCGCGACTCTTCCAGCCGTAATAGCCACGATTTAACTCGTTGGCCGCCCATGACAACTGCTTATACAGCCCAGCGCGATCAAAGCCGACGGATTGCTCCTGGCTGATGAGAGGATAGGTCTTGAGGGCTTCCAACGGATTCGGGTTGGTCAGCCAGCCAGCCCGATATTCCAGCACCGCCAGCAGCAGGCGCGGATCAACGCTGTATTCTAGAGCGACCTCATCCACCACCTGCGCTCCTGTCAGCAAGCGCGGCTGCCCTGCGCCGTTGGCTTGATTGAAGTTGACCCTATCAGATGACGTTTTCAGATATCCGGGCAGCGCGACGACATAGGCCGACACATCGAGCGAACCGCTGCCCGGCCCACGCACCAGCCGATTGTCGGGCAGCAGCAGCAGCGCAGGCGTCTGCGCGGTGGGTGTCCTTGGCAGGGCGATGATCTGGCCCACGCTCAACACATCGGGATTAATCGACGGATTGACCGCCATGAGTGAGGCCAGAGTGAGGCCATATTTCTGGGCAATGCCAAACAGCGTATCGCCCGGCTGGACGATATGTTCAGCCGCCATGACAGGGCCAGCGTCCGCACCATTCGAGAGAGACAGTGTTGCAAGCGGAACCATCGATGCAAACGGCGCAACCTGGGTTGACGGGGCCAGCGCCGCCTGCGTCGCGGGCAGAAATGTCGCCGTAACGACAATCACCTGCGGCTGATCACGCACACACCCCGCCAGAAGCAGCGTCCATAACAGAATGCTCCACCGTATCCATGAATGCGACATGCCTGATCTCTCCTTATGTTGAGATATCATGGGTCGCATCCATGTTACAGTGTCTGGCTGATTTTTCTATCGCCAACTCCACACGGCGAATATCCCCTCCGCCACTGTCGTCTGCTGGTTCTGCTGCACGTCATAGATCGAGATCAACGGATTGCTACTGCCGACTTCGCCGAACACCAGATAGCGGCTGTCCGGCGACCAGACACGGTGACTCGGCGCAAATTGATCGAAATACAGCAGCAGATAGATCGTCTCAGTGGTAGGCGTAAAGGTATATAACGGCCGATTAAAGCCCGACACGACAGCGAGCACCGACCATTCCAACTGCGCCGATCCCTGATAGGCCACCAGCATATCGCTCGTCAGTGAAGCTTGCATCCCAGAGCCAAGATTCACCGTGATATAGGCCAACTGCGTGCTGTCCGGCGACCAGAAGAAGGCGATCACCCCTTTCACATCACTGCGCGCCACAATCTCCCCCGTGACCGCATCGACGATGAAGACCGCACCATACTCGCCATCCGCACCAAACTGACGAAAGGCCACATAGCGTCCATCGGGAGACCACAGGAACGACAGCAGCCCACTGAGATTTTCGCGCAGAGGGGTCTGTTGCACATCGCTCGTGCTCACCATCAGCGTTGAGCGGTTGGCCTCTGAGCCAGGAACCAGCGACAAAATACGATCATCAATCGGCGACCATGCGGGCGTCTGGAACGTCACAGGCGCGTCAGTCTTACCGCTGATATCTTTGCTGGCAAGATCATACAGGGACAGCTCTGATCCGTAGCGATGAAACACCATCTTCGTGGCATCCGGACTCCAGGTGTAGTAAAAGGGACTGCCCCGCGCAATTGTCTCGCTGATCTGGCTCGTTCCCGTATCACGCACCAGATCAACCCGCAGACCAGACACAGGCACATCATTGATGAGCAGCGCCAGATCGCGGCATGTCCCCGCAGCATCACATGGTGCAGGTGCCCAGGATGCATAAATCACGGGCGCAGCGGTTCCTTCATAGACGACACGCCCGGCCTCGCGGCCTGTCGCGGAGATATATCCCTGCATCTTGGCGGTGTCCGCCGCTTGCAGATCACAGCAGAAATAGGCCAACCGATCATCATTCGACCATGTGGGCCACTGATAGCGGCGCGTCTTGGAGGCGTCCGTCGTCAGTGGCGTGTCCTGTCCGCTGGCAAAATCATGTGTATAAACATTGTTGTCCGAGCCAATGTAGGCCAGACGCCCTATGATATTCTCCTGGGCCTGTGCCCAACCGACAACGATACAACACATCACTATTATAAAAAGAAGCCGCTTGTACATTCCAACCTCCACATTGTCTCAGTTCAGTGTAATCGAGAATAGAGGCTGTCAACCCTCTCACGAGATACATCCCTGCCTCTCAATCTCTCAAACAAATGTTGCGTTAGTCTTTCTTTAGATATACGGTGTAAAGTCTAAGAATTGATTCCGATACGCTTATGATTCTGGATATGCTTACATCCATATCTGAAATATCGACTCAAACCAACCCTTGAGACAGATGTCGTTTATTGGTTAAAATTAGTAAACACTCCTAAAGATTAGGAGTGTAAACCTTATGACGTGGAAACATTCATCTCGCGCTTATATTTGTTTCATGTGTGACTCTTCGATGGATGGCATAACTCAAACGTGACGAGGAAAGGTTTAGAATGGCTAAAGTGATTGTTATTGGGAGCGGTTTCGGTGGTCTGGGTGCAGCCGTGCGCCTTGCTGCCAAAGGGCATACGGTTGAGGTGTTTGAAAAGCGCGATAAGCCAGGGGGTCGCGCCTACGTCTATGAGATCAACGGCTTTAAATTTGATGGCGGCCCCACCGTCATCACAGCGCCGTTTATGCTGGAGGATATCTGGGAGGCGGCAGGCAAGCGCTGGCAGGATTACTTCCAGATGACGCCCTGTGACCCCTTCTATCGTATTTTTGATGCCAACAAGCGCGTCTTTAACTACAATGGCGATGAAGAGTTCATCCTCAGCCAGATTGAGCAGTGGAATCCGTCGGATAAAGATGGCTATGTGCGCTTCATAGCGACCACAAAGGCGATCTTTCAAAAAGGCTTCGTGGAACTGGCCGACAAGCCGTTCCTGAGCATCGCCGATATGCTCAAAGTCGCGCCCGATTTGATCCGTCTGCAATCCTATCTGAGTGTGTATCAATATGCGTCACAGTTCATTCAGGATGATTTTTTGCGGCGCTGCTTTTCGTTTCATCCCTTGCTCATTGGCGGCAACCCGTTTGATGCCCCGTCGATCTACGCTATGATCCATTATCTGGAGCGCAAGTGGGGAATCCACTATATTATGGGCGGAACAGGTGCATTGGTGAATGCGATGGTCAAGCTGTTTGAGGATATCGGCGGTACGCTGCATCTCAACGCGGAAGTCGATGAAATTCTGATCGAGAACGACAAGGCTGTTGGGGTGCGCCTCGCCGACAAGACCATCCACCGTGCTGATCATGTGGTCGTCAATGCTGATGTGGGCTTCACCTATGACAAACTAATTCCCAAGCGCCATCAGAGCCTGTACGTCAAAACCAAGATGAGCCTGATGAAATACAGCATGTCGCTGTTTGTCATTTACTTTGGGACGAAACGCCGCTACCGCGATCAGGGCCTCGCCCATCACAATATCATCCTCAGTGAGCGCTATAAGGGCCTGTTGAGCGATATTTTCAACGCGCAGCAGCTTTCGGAAGATTTTTCGCTCTATTTGCACATGCCCTCCCTCACTGACCCGTCGATTGCGCCGGATGGCTGCGAGAATTTCTATGTGCTGTCACCTGTGCCGCATCTGGGGTCAGGCATCGATTGGACGAAGGCCGCCAAGCCGTATCGGGATGCGATTATGCAGTTCCTCGAAGACAATTATCTGCCCGATCTGCAAGAGAACATCATCGCCGAGCACTATATTGACCCGCTCCACTTCCGCCATGAACTGAACAGCCGCCTGGGAGCCGCCTTCTCTGTCCAGCCGATTCTCACGCAGTCGGCATGGTTCAGGCCGCACAATCGCTCCGAGGATTACGAGAATCTCTATTTCGTCGGTGCGGGAACGCATCCGGGCGCAGGGCTGCCAGGGGTTCTGTCGTCGTCGATCATCGTTGAAAACCTGATTGGGGCGGCCCACGCCAGCCCTTCCGCCCTGTATTCATCGCCTGTTCCCACCACTGAGCCGACCTTATGAGCCTGATTCAATCTCAGCCCTGGGAAGTCCGTCTGCTGTGTGCCGCCCAGGAAGCCTTTCGCAGTCAGGCTCGTCCTGGAATTAACCCGGATCGTGCGACGCTGCGGGCTGCCTATCACTGCTGTGAGGCCATCACCTATCGTCACAGCCGAACGTTTTATATGGCATCCAGCCTGCTGCCCTATGAACAGCGATTGGCGGTGCGGGCGCTCTACGCTTTCTGCCGCGTCACCGATGATATTGTCGATGCCACGACACAGCCGCCTGAAGAGCGTCTTAAAGCCCTGCGGCGCTGGGAATATCAGGTGATGAGCGATCATCCCGCGCTGGATCAGGCGGTGTGCCTGGCCTGGGCCGACACGCAGGCTCGCTTCAATGTGCCGCGTGGCTACGCCAAACAGTTGATTGATGGCGTGTGTCGTGATCTGTATCAGACGCGCTACGAGACGTTCGATGAATTGGCCGATTATGCCTACGGTGTGGCCTCAACCGTCGGCCTGATGTCAATGCATATCGTCGGTTTTCGCGGCGAAGATGCCCTGCCCTACGCAATTCGCCTGGGTGTTGCGCTGCAATTGACCAATATTCTGCGCGATGTCGGTGAAGATTGGTGCAATGACCGCTGCTATCTGCCGCAGGATGAACTCGACGCCTTCGACATCACCGATGAGACGTTCAATACGCAGCGGGTCGATGATCGCTGGCGGGCATTTATGGCCTTCCAGATCGAACGCAACCGCCAGCTCTATGCCGAATCAGAGGCCGGGATTGGCCTGCTGGAACGTTCCGGGCGCTTCTCGATTGCCGCCGCCGCCGATTTGTATCAGGCGCTTCTGACGGATATCGAGGCGCATGATTATGATGTCTTCACACGGCGGGCCTCGTTGAGCGCGATGGACAAGGTGCGCCGTCTGCCACGTATCTGGTGGCAGAGCCGCCGCGCCACAGGAGACTCGGCATGACCTATCTGATGTTTCTGGTGCTGTTCGTCGGCCTGCCAATTGTGCTGTTTCTCGCCCTCAATCGGCGCGATCAGCAGCACAACCGCCAACAGCCCCAGGCCCTGCACAGTTGGCCGCCCGTGCGCGTGATTGCGCTGTTGTGCCTCGTCGCGTTCGTCTACACGACGCCCTGGGATAATTATCTGGTGGCGTCGGGCGTCTGGTATTACAACCCGGCGCTCGTGACAGGCATCGTCTTTGGCTATGTGCCGCTTGAGGAGTATCTGTTCTTCATTCTGCTGCCGATTATGACGGGCCTCTTCCTGCTGTGGTTGCATAAGCGACTGCCTTTTGCTCCCCACCCTGCTGATAATACGCGGGTAAGGATCTGGGCTACCGCTGTGACGTTTATAGTCTGGGTGCTGTCCGTCATCGCACTCATCCTCACCTTCACCGATGCTCGCTACAAGCCGCTGACGTATCTCAGCCTGGAGCTGTCGTGGGCGTTGATTCCGATCATGATTCAATTGGCCTTTGGCGCGGATATCCTGCTGCGGCATTGGCGCACCGTGCTGGCAGGCATCGGCTTGAGTACGCTGTATCTCAGCCTGACCGACACCATCGCCATCGGCGCAGGCACATGGACGATTGCCCCGTCCCAATCGCTGCCCTGGTTGATCGGCGGCGTTTTGCCCATCGAAGAACTGGTCTTCTTTGGCATCGTCAATACGCTGGTTGTGATTGGCAGCACGTTGATTCTGGCTGAAGAGAGTCGGACGCGGGCCAGAGCCTTGAGCCGCTATGCTCTTTTACGTCCACTGGTTGGTTGGATCAAGCCCCGTGTCAACGACCCCCGGCTGAAGCCGGGAGCATGAACAATGCTCAGGTTGACCAGACTCAGGCTTGAGGTTAGAGCCTCCGTTAGGAGCGAATACAGAGACACTTCGGGATGACCTTCCAGTTCTGAACTCTGCGGTGAGGCGTTAAACAGCGTGAGGGTCTAACGCCGTGCGTTTCACACAAAACCGCTCTCTAACATCAATACCTTCGCCAATTTTGAAAACACAGCCAAATCTGCCTTTTTAAAGCAAATTTGACCCCTAAACTTGGCTTATAAAAGGTCACAAAGTGCCAAATTTTGGCGAAAACCCTACTTTTTCAGGCGCTCTGAATTTTGGCGAAGGTATTGTAACATTGTCGAGGAAAACGTTTCCCGTGAAAGCGGAGATTGAGGTAACTCAAATGCAGCGTGTGTTAGTGATCGACAAGAACAAGATGCCGCTCATGCCCTGCCACCCCGCACGGTCACGAGAATTGCTGAAAGCGGGGAAGGCGGCGGTGTTTCGTCAGTTTCCATTCACTATCATCTTGAAAGAACGTGAAGGCGGCGACACCCAGCCCGTCGCGTTGAAGATCGACCCCGGCAGCAGCACAACGGGTCTCACATTGGTAGCCGACTTCCAGACAGGCAAACGGGTGATCTGGGCGGCAGAATTAACCCATCGCGGGCCAGCGATCCGAGACGCGCTCTTGAGTCGTTCGCAGCAGAGACGGTCACGCCGCCAGCGCCAGACGCGCTATCGGGCCGCTCGTTTCAATAATCGGCGGCACTCGGCGGGCTGGTTGCCCCCCTCGCTGAAAAGCCGACTTGATAACATCTGGACATGGGGGGTGCGTCTGGCGCGGGCCTGCCCGATCACATCGCTGTCACAGGAACTGGTGCGCTTTGATACCCAGTTGATGCAGAATGCCGAAATCTCTGGTGTGGAGTATCAGCAGGGCGAACTCCAGGGCTATGAGGTGCGCGAATATCTGCTTGAGAAGTGGGGCCGCCAGTGCGCTTACTGCGGCGTGAAAGACCTGCCGCTGGAAGTCGAGCATATCATTCCCAGCACACGCGGCGGCTCCCATCGTGTGAGTAACCTCTCGCTGGCCTGTCATGACTGTAATAAAAAGAA
>DAOTUR010000097.1:0-3167 GCA_034436915.1 Anaerolineae bacterium | reverse complement strand
GCCTGCCGCGCCACAGGAAGCTTTGATATTGTGACAGCGCTCGGCAAAGTCACGGCATCGCACAAACATCTCAAGACGCTTCACCACTCTGACGGCTATACCTACCAGAAAGGACAAGGTGCTCTCCCTCCCCATGCCTAAAGGCAGGGCTATCCCGCGCCGATTCGATGAAGAATGAAGATCAGCGAGCGGGAGAGTGAGAGTACCTCATATTCTCTGCACGAGCTATAAGTAATGTCAATGCCCCTCACTCATTGTTTCTATGTGACACGCTTCACAAGTGGGCGTATAATTTGTTTGTTCATTCAAACGATTAATTGGATACGTCCTCATGGCAGTCGTTGCTCAACGCTCCCGCACGTCCTCTACGCCTGTAGAGCAGGCTAACTATAATCATTTTGTATGGGATGTGGCGTGGTACGGGATCGCTTGCGCCGCAACCGCTCGCTTCATGCAGTATTATGCGATCAAGATGGGGGCCGATGCGATGGTGCTGGGCCTGATTGTGGCCCTGCCCCAGTTAATCCTCATGTTTGCCACCATGCTCAGCCCCTGGTGGAGCCGCCGCTATCCTGAGACGACAACGGCGGTGATCTGGCCCGCGCTGTGCCAGCGTTTCATCTTCCTGCTGCCGGCCTTCACGCCGTTGTTCCCTTTGAGCCTGCGTGTCCCCTGGTTGATCTTTGCGGTGTGTCTGCCCTCGATTGGTCAGGGCATGGCCTCCACCATCTTCCTGATGATGATGCGCGAGACGATCACGCCGGAACGCCTGTCGCCCTTGTTCAACCGCCGCATCATGGTCTTCAACATTGGCATGATGAGCGGCGCACTCGGCTTCGGCTTTCTGCTGGAGCATGTGCGCTTTCCCTTCAACTACTCACTCATGTTCCTGGGTTCATTCACCTTCGCCATGTTCAGTCTGTGGCACGTCGTCAAGATCAAGCGGCTGGAGCAGCCCCCGCGTGCCACCAGCACCAGCACGACCATCCCCAAAGTGGTCATCGTCAAGAGCCGCTCTCTCAAAGAGGTTCTGAGCGATAAGCGTCTGCTCTCGGTGCTGTTGGTGGTGGTTGTAATGCATCTGGCGCAGTCCTTCATCTCCGCCCCACAGCCGATGCATCTGGCGAATCTTGGGGCCAAAGAAGGCTTTCTGGCGGTGCTCGGCATGGTGGAACTGGCGGCAAGCGGCCTGATCACCCTGCTGCTGCAACACTGGCTCAAGCGCTGGGGGGCGCTGCGGGTCATGATTGGCGCACTGGTGATGATGTCGGCATCGGCGCTGCTGATTGCCAATGCCCATGTCCTGTGGATCACGCTGGTGGGGGCGGCGCTGGGGGGCGCGTCCTGGACATGCGGTTCCATCGCGGTGCTGGAGTTCTACACCCAGCGCACGGATCGTACCGACGTGCAGGCGACTATGCTATGGCATCAACTGCTGTTCCTGTCGATGTTTGTTGGCCCGATGATCGGCAGCCTCGTGGTGCAGGTAGGGATATCGCCCTTCCATGCCATGCTGATCGGCGGCGGACTGCGTTTGATCGGCGCGGTGGTCGCCATCTTCGGGGTCGCCTGGTTGGACAATCAGGGGCGGAAACAGAAACGCAAGAACGACGAGTGGAGCGAACCTCTGCGCGGGTAAACTGATTTTGACCCTCCACCTATGCCTGAAGGCAGGGGCTTTACAGCGCTTTTCCGGTAATCATTCAGCTATCCATGCGACAAAGGCCGTTGTAGGGGCGCGATGCATCGCGCCCCCGCGCCCCCTATGCACCAACTTAAGAAAATTTCCCAACGCCTGCCTCGTTTGTATCCTGTCGTCAGGGGTTGAAAACCTCTGCCTTGCCTTTTGCGGGACTGAAAGTCCCGCTCAAACCATCTTTTGGGGCGTGTTTCGGCGGGGTTTTCAACCCCGCAAGACGGGAGACAGGGACTTTCAGTCCCTGGCGCAAGCGCTTTGGCCGTGTGATGAGGTGGGCGAAGACGCATACGTTGGCCCACAATGAGCGCAAAACCCTTAAGTTGGTACGCATGGGGCGCGATGCATCGCGCCCCTACAAGTCATACCATGCAGATTGAGTACCACAGGAAGGCGTTTGTGTAGGGGCTTGGCGTGCCAAGCCCTCCCATCAGGTCAAATTTATTTCGGTTCACCACGAGGTTATTTAGCGCACAATCGTCAGTTTTTGTCCGGCATAAATGAGATTGGCGTTGGTAATCCCGTTGGCGGTCATCAGGGCTTGAATGGTGGTGTTATAGCGGATGGCAATCGTCGCCAGCGTATCGCCGGATTTCACCGTGTAGGAACCCACTGTGCCGCTCGGACTGCCGCTGCCAGCGGGCGGCAAAGGTGCATACACGCCACCATCTGCCGGATTGACGCTGCGGACAGGGACAGTCGTGATGAGTGTCGTCGTCTCGATCCAGCCTTCAACCCCGCCTTCGGTGCGAACTTTGGCCCAGCTTGAATCATAATTGCGACCCAGAATTGTGACGGTGCTGCTGCCGCGTGCATAGCCCACAATCGCTGTGCCATCTTCACCGCTGATGCGGACGGGCCAATCTGACAGCGTGTTGACCGTGCCTGTGACCGCCACAACCTGCGGCACAACATCAATCGCCACTGGCAAATCACGCAGGCGGTACTGCGTATAGATCATGCCGGAGCTGATCCAGCCGCGCTTGCCATCAGTGAATTCGATCAGAACCCAGGTCGTCTCCGGGTTGCGCCCGATCATCTGCACGCCAAAGCCATACGGCAGCGTCATCATCGAGGTATATTTAAGCCCTGGCCCGGTGCGGACGTTGAGCGCCCCCGTCGCAATGCTGGCGACAGCATCCTGGCCCAGAGCGGGAAGCGCCGAAGCCAATAAAGCACACGCCAATGACAAGATTCCTAGCCGTTTTTTCCACGATCCCATATGACACCCCGTTCGTAATCTCGTTTTGTAGAACAGGCTTAACTATAGCACAGGCCCCCATTTCGACCCACTTTTCGCGGGCTTAGAGAATGTTTGGTTGCATCTCATGGCCCCCGCACGCATAATTCACGTAATCATTCACCTCCCCATGCGATGAAGGCGGTTGTAGGGGCGCGATGTATCGCGCCCTGATTGATTTGTAGGAGATCTGGCTTGGGCAGGATGCATCCTGCCCCTACAAACCCACGA
>DAOTUR010000096.1:0-27580 GCA_034436915.1 Anaerolineae bacterium | reverse complement strand
GAGTCACGGACCACACAAACAGAAGAAATCGCGCTGGAGTTAGCAATGTGTGTTGAGGCTGTCCAGCGGCTTTCGAGATTGTGGAAAATCGCATCATCGGAAGACCGTCAGGGGCTTGCTCGAAGTTTATTTGAGAGTGTTGTTTTCGATTTGGATAAGCAGCAGATTGTGGAATTCAAGCTGAAAGCCTGGGCAGATCGCTTTTTGGTGTTGCGCCACGCAATGCACGAACTTGATGAGGTGGTTGAAGCTGAAAAACAAAAATTCCCGCCCGAACAAGGGGTGGGAAATGATATGACCCATAGGGACTTCCAACACGTATCATTTCTCACCTTCTTACCGCCCTACCCTGATGCCATGCAAGGCTTTGTAAAAATCCTGACCCGTCATGAGATCATCTCTGATGCTCCCAAATCTGGAAAAACACCTCCAAAGACTGATCGGAACCACAGTATTCTTCTCCGTGTTCAACAGGGCCAGACAATACCAGATCTTGCGCGGGAATATGGGATATCGGAGCAACGAGTACATCAGATTTTGAGAGGATAATATCCAGAGGCTCCTCCCATGATTCATATCATCTCCTTCTGTGCCATAATGGGGGAGACAACTTACCTTATACAGATGAGAATAGAAATGCAGGGCGGAGACCAGGAACGCGAGACCATGTTTCATAAGACAAAAAGCAGTCCCGAAGTCCAACCGAAGCCCGAACGCCGCCGTTTCAACGCAGCCTACAAGCGCCAGATCGTGGCTGACGCCACACGGTGTCAGCATGGCGAACTGGGATCGCTGCTGTGCCGTGAAGGGCTGACCTACACCCAGTTGTCGAACTGGCGCAACGCCCAGGCTGCGGGCACGCTCACGGACAAGCCGCGTGGCCCGAAACCCAACCCGGATCGAGCAGCGATGCGGCACTTGGAAGCCGAGAATGCCCGCCTGACCCGTAAACTGGCCGTGTCCTGAGAGCCTCTTGACGCCGATGCAGCTGCGCCTGCGTGAGCGGGTTCTGCTGGTCGTGAGCGCGGATCATCCGCTGGCCCGCCGAGGCCGTATCACATATGCTGATCTGCTGGCTGCTGCTAAACCGTTCCTCAGCCTCCGCTGGTGGAAGACGCTTCATCCTACCATTGCCCAGATTGCTGCCCAATCCCAGAGCAGCATCACCGTTTCGATGGACAGTGCGCGTCACATGGTGCGGGCGGGCATTGGCCTGGGATTTTTCACGCGGGTCTATGTGCTGGATGATCTCAAAAGCGGCGTGCTGGTGGAACTCACGGTTGACGATTTAGAGCCGCTGGTGCGAGACAGCGCCCTGGTGTGGATGCCGCGAGATACCCCCCTGAGCACCGCCGCAAACGCTTTTATTGAGTGCTTACGTGTGCAGGCGGTGCAGTTGGTGCAGTTGGGATTGGAGATTCTGCCTCTCAAAATGTGAGACGAATGCGCTAGTGGGTCATGTGGCATGAGATGCTGCATTTATTTTCCGGTTTTCGAGTTCAAATTGAGATCAAAGAATGCGGTTATGCACAGCAAGTGACCCACTAGAGGGCCTCGTACTATGAACCTTTAGACATCTGTTTCGCCAGAGCGATGACGTTGCCAAGGCAGCAGTCGCCCTGGGGATTGCGCAAATCACATGCACACTGCTCCTCGCGGATTCCCTGCTTGATAGCCTCAATCACCTGTGTTCCACTTGTGTCGTGAACATCTCTCTCAACGTCAGCGGGGGTATATCGGAAGCAGTAACAGATGGGCACATCAGAATTGTGGGCCTCCTTCTGATAAACCCGCTCTCGAATCTCATGTGTCCGAAACACCTGTTGTCCGTCTTCGCTGAAGTACACCACGTCACAGTTTGGTTCACGACAAAAATAGTAAGAGGTGTTATGGACATTTTGAAGGCTGATGGATAGCATCGATTTAACGGTTACTCCGTCAAGCTTTCTTCCTTGTGTGCCTGAGAAAGGACAGTAACCTAATTCGGCCATTATAGATCTCCTTTGCATTATTTTCAGTCTTTAACGTTTCTCGATTTACATAGCTTCGACAGCCTTCAGCCATGCCTGTGCAATCAGCGCTCCGCCTGCCGGGGTCGCATGAACGCCTTATCTTGAATTTTGGTCATCGTGACATACTCCCCCACACCTAAAGGCGGGGGCATCTGCCGTAAACGCCGGAGGCTTGGCTTACGCCAAGACTTCCACCGACTGAGACAGTATGAGATGATGCCCCATCTCATATACGCGTCTATCAGAAAAAGTGGTTTGTGCTCCTACGCCTTATATCCCCCATCGCTAAAGCGAGGGGCTTCACGGCGCTTCTTCGGTGAATGTGTAATCTGCCCAAGATAGATCATCTCATCAATCTTTGCCATCCTTACAAGTATAACACTGTATGGCATGTGGCTACATGAATCGGCATGGCCTGATACTGGATAGAATTCTTCTCAGGGCAAGTGCAAATACAGCGACTTCGCCAGAAAGTATAGCGATAAAATTCCCAATCGTATGATCGGTGATCCGTCTCAATACGAGCGCTTTCAGCGTGAGATTGAAGTCACCCAGACACTCAATCCCCCTGCGATTCAACAGGGGCTTGGCTCCGGCCAGTTCAATCGTATCCCCTAACAGCTATTGAGCGGTTTACCCCTCACCCTTGAAGTGGATGAGGGATTTTTCCGCACCCAGCCAATTCCTTAAATACTCATTATGAGACCTCGCTATTGCCATGTTTTTGAACAGATGTGCTAAAATGAAGTCTTTCATCTCACACAGAGAGAAAGACAATGCCTATCCAGCGCACGATTGAGCTTCATCACGCCCGCCAACTCAATATCACCCGCCAGCATCTTGATCAGGCCGAACGTCCGCCGCTGCTGGATGTCATTCGTGATCTGGGATGCTTGCAGCTTGATCCGATCAGCGCTGTACAGCGCAGCCATCTGCTGGTGCTGTGGAGCCGCCTGGGAGCCTATGACACGGCGGATGTGGACGCGCTGATCTATCAGGATCGCGTCTTGTTTGAATACTGGGCGCATGAGGCGTCTATTGTGCTGTCGGAAGATTATCCGATCCATCGTTTTCGGATGCAGGACTATCCGGGCGAAGGGGGCTGGAGTGACAGAATTCGCGCCTGGATCGCGGACGATGTGTCCGATTTACGCACGATGATGTTGAAGCGCTTCGAGGCGGAAGGGCCGCTGCCATCGCGGGCCTTTGAGGATAAAACAGTCGGCAGCCTCCATTCTTCCGGCTGGACATCGGATCGCAATGTCAGCCGTATGCTGCAACATCTGTGGCATTCCGGCGCGATTGGCGTCTCACGGCGCGAAGGCATTCAGCGCTTCTGGGATCTGACGGAGCGCTGCCTGCCCGCCTGGGCCTCACAGGAGGTGTGGGATATGCCAAAAGTGGTAGAGGTAGCTGTGCAGAAGGCGATTCGTGCGTTAGGTGTGGCCCGTCCCGATCATATCAAGCTGCATTATACGCGCCATCGCTATCCCAACATGACAGCGGCATTGGTGGCGCTTGTGTCTCAGAGCCTCCTGGAGCAGGTAACGATTACGCGAGAGGGCAAAGCGCTCCCTGGGACATGGTATCTGCACACGGCGGATATCCCTGTACTGGAGCGCATACAGGCCGGAGCATGGCAACCGCGCACAACGCTGCTCTCGCCGTTTGACAATCTCATCTGTGATCGCAAGCGCCTCTATATGATGTTTGATTTTGACTATCACATCGAGATTTATACGCCGCAGGCCAAGCGTCAGTATGGATATTATGTGCTGCCGATCTTGCAGGGAGATCGCCTGATCGGGCGGATTGATCCGCGCTATGATCGTAAAACGCGGACGCTGGCAGTTCAGGCGGTGTATGCGGAAGATAACGCGCCGATAGATACAGACTCCATCAGCGCCATAAAGCAGTCAATCAGCGATCTTGCGACATGGCTTGGGGCCAAAACGATTGATATCAGCCCCCAAGTTCCGCCGCAGTGGGCCGCGCTGCGAGAGAATTAAGCACAGAACGCCATGTTGTCCCTTGACGATGAGGAGACTGTCTTTCAGTATGTGATGATTCTGGCCTGTGAAAGAGAGCCTCCTCATCGTGACTGTCACTCAACGACGTGTGGAATGGATCGCCATCCTCGCTGTGTTTATTCTGGCGGGCGTGCTGCGCCTGGGCTATCCTGGCGTCAACTCGTTTGCCAGCGATGAGGCGCGTGTGAGCTGGCTGGCCTTGAAGATGGCGCGGCAGGGCGAGATCGTGACCAACGGCATCAGCAGCTCCACCGGCGCACGCAATCTGCCTGCCTCGATTGATGCGTTCGTGATCCCCTATACGCTCTCAACTGATCCTCTCATCGCCACACAGTGGGTTGGTTTGTGGAGCTGGTTCGCTGTCATAGGGCTGTGGGGAGTGGCACGCAAGGCATGGGGGAAGCTGCCCGCCTTTGTCACGGCGCTGTGGATGGCGACAGCACCCTTTAACGTTATGTTTTCGCGCAACATCTGGACGCAAAATTTTCTTGCGCCGCTGGCGGTCTTCTGGCTGATGTGTGCGTTTATCGCCATGACCTCGCAGAATAAACAGCGCTTATTTGCGATTGGTGGGGCGGTCTTCCTGGCCGGGATCGCCTTTCAGATTCATGCGGCGGGCATTGTGCTTATCCCTGCCGCTCTGTGGTTGAGCGTGCGAGATCGCTGGTGGAGTCGGGCAGGGTTTATTGCTATGCTGATCAGCGGTCTGCTGGCATTTCTCGCTCTCATCCCATTTTTGCATGAGGCGGCCTGCTGCCATCCCGAACTCATCAACGAATATAGGCAAACATTGGGGCAGGGGCAGCGCATGGTCTCATCGGATGCGCTGCGCTTCACGGGCGAGATCGCGCTGAATTATGGCTGGCAGTACCGCGCCCTGGGCGACAGCGATACAGTGGCCCAGGTTGTGCCTGTGGCGATGGGCGCGGGGCTGTTGCTGCTCATGGGATGTGCCGGATTTGTGCGCCATGCCGTGCAGATGCGCGACAGCACCTCGCGCAAACTGATCGAGCTGACGCTGCTGGTGCTGGTGATCCCAATTGTCTTTTTCAGTGCTCAGAATGCGCCTGTGCGCCTGCACTATTTGCTGATAACAATTCCATCGCTAGCACTGCTGGCGGGGTGCGCGGTCTTTTTCATCTCGCATCGGCTCTGGCGATGGCTCGTGACGCTGGGGGCGGTGCTGCTGGCGCTGATCTGGACAGGGCAAATCTTGTACAGCCTGTCGCGCCTTGACAATGAACTCATCCCCAATGGCATGGGCCTATCGCTTGAAATCGTGCGTGATACGGCCCATGCGCTGCCCAAAGACAAGCCGATTCTTGTGCTTACGCAGAGCGATGATGTCGTCTCACGCGGTGAGCCTGCGACCTGGGCGGTGCTGCTGTGGGATACGCCGCATCGGATCATTGGCGGTTGGACGACGCTCATTCTCCCCAATACGCCGACAACCCTGTTTACCGATGTGAATGGGATGCCCGCCTGGGAAGAGGTGCAGGCGGCAGGCCTTGCCGATCATGAACAGACGATCCAAACTCTGGAGCAAGCACCGCCCGCCTTTTTTACGACTTATAACGGCGAAGCCTTACAGGGTTATACAACGCTTGAAACGCCGCTGCACTTTAGCAATGGACTGGAATTGGTCGCATGGCGGGCGCGTGTCATCAGCGGGCGGCTGCGCCTCTCGACGGTCTATCATGTGGTGGCTGAACCCCCGCAGGCGACCATCCAGCAGTTTATGCATCTCCGCACGGTGGGGACTCTGGATGGCCCGCCGCCCGCTGTCAGCGATATTCCGCTGTCCGCCTCGCAGTGGCGCGTCGGGGATACGCTGATCGGGATCGCGGATTTCCTGGAATACAAAACCGATGTTGATTACTGGGTCGATACGGGCCAATACGATCTGGCGACAGGCGGGCGCTATGCCCGCGCTGATGGCGGCGATTCGGTTAGGATTGGGCCATTCAGGGCGAAATGATCGCGGCGCTTTGGTGTGTCGCTGTAAGGGCTTCCTGCACAATTGCCATGAACTGTGCTCCAAAAGCCTTTGCCCGCTGGTTGAACTGGGCGCGGGCCTGGGCTTCCAGCGCTGTATCTGGCCCTGCCTGACGCGATTCAGAGATATCAATGAGGACATCGGCCAGAGCCTGCGGATTTTTAGGGTCAAAATAGCGCGATTTGGGAGGATTTTGCTCACGATGTACCGGGATATCCGACACAATCATCATCTTACCAATCGATTTTGTTTCTTCTATCGAGGTATTCCACCCTTCAAACAGGGAGGGCTGTAAGATGGCGAGAGACTGGCGCATGAGAGAGAAGATATGCGGATGAGGGATCATGCCTAACATGAGGAATTGTTTTTGCACGCCAACCCGCGCAATTTTGACCAACAAATCGCTGAAATAGCGCGGCTGGCGGTAGTCGTGAGGATTGCCTGTACACACAACCGTGATGTGTGGGTGCGTCTCGCGCAGGAGAGCCAGTGCATTGATCACGACCTCATGATTTTTGTGCTGCCAGAATTGATTGGGTACGTAGAAGAACTTTTCCGGAAGGTGATACTCTCTGCACACAAAAGATGGATCGATAGCATAAACAGCGGCATCGATTTGAGCAACAAATTGCAGGACTCGTCCTTTGTGTGCATGTACGGGGTCAAAGGCCTGAAAATCTTCAAGAGCGTTATGACTGCTCAAGATGACGGTATCGGCTTCCTGCGCCCACTTAATATACTGTGTGTTGCGATCCTCCTGTTCCTTTGGTGTGAACATGTGCGGTAAATGGAGATGCTGGAAATCTGGAATCCACACGAGCGATGAGGTGGAGGGCAGTTTTCCGTGCGATTTGGTCGTAAAGACAGCATCAACATGAGCACCCCTGAGCAGAGCGCTCATCGGGCTTTCTGCTCCCAGATTGGCCCCGATGCGTGTTTGCAGCGAGAAGCGTACACGCTCTCCAAAAGCCCGCTGTGGTGGATAGAGCAGGACATCAGTCACAAAGGGCAGGAGCATTTGAGAATCGTCGGAGACATTACCACTGTTGAGCAGGACAATCTCTGGTGGCGCCTCCTGCATCTTGAGCGCCAGGAACAGATTTTTAAGATAATGACATCCGGCAATCCATTCGCGGGTGCAGATATTGCTGAAGGCCAAGCGTAGAGGTTTAGAATTGGGCATCATACCAGTCCTTGATCTGGCGCAGACCTTCTTCAAGAGACATATGTGGCACAAACCCCAGTTTTTTTAACGCGCTGATATCAACTGTCCATTTATCAGGCTCACCCGCCCGCACCTGTCCTGTCGAGTTCAAACGTGGGTGGAGGTTGAGAATTTTGCACCACGTTTCGACGACATGCTTAATACTGTGCGACACCCCTGATGCAACATTGTAGACTTCGCCTTTGCCAGGCGCACAGGCGGCAATTGTCAGCAGAGCACTCACAGCGTCATCCACATGGCAAAAATCACGCTCCTGTGTCCCATCGCCAAAAATTTCGATCTGGTCAGGGGTGGCGATGAGCTTCGTCATGACATCAAAAATGACCTGCTTGCGCTGGCGCGGCCCATAGACAGAGAACATACGGGCCGATGAACTGCGCACACCGTAAAGCTGACTGTAGACATCCGCATAACGCTCACTCGCCAGCTTGCTCACCCCATACGGCGAAATCGGTAGGGTGGGGTCATCTTCGCGGATGGGCAGACGTGTTGGATTGCCGTAGACGGCGGCTGACGAGGCGTAGACAAAACGCGGGGTGGGATGTGCCCGTAAACGCTCCAGAAGTTTAAAGGTGGTGTGTAAATTTTTTTCATAATCCATCACGGGATCATCAACACTGGGCGGCACATAAGGGTTGCCGCCCAGGTGAAAGATCGTGTCAAATCGCCCAATATCCAATGTCTCAAGAGCGGCTTCAACCGTCATGGGGATCATCGTGACATGCTGATGGATTGGGGCAAGGTTCGGGTGTTCGGGGGTCGCGTGATGATCCAGCACGGTCACACGCGCTCCTGCCGCATTCAATCGCTCAACAAGATGCGACCCGATGAATCCCGCGCCCCCTGTAACCAATACGCCTTGCTTGTACCAATGACTCATGCAGACCCCTCATTTTTGAGCGACAAAACTGTAGAAACGCCCTGCTGAATGATCGCGTATGGTGGCGAGATAGGCGAGAGCGCTTAACATTGGTTTCCCCCAGGGCTGCGACTCGGAGGTGAGCAGAGCTGTAAGAGTTTGCCCGATCAAGCGTTTTGGCAGCGCCGTGATCCTCATTTTTTGCTGGATTGGCAGGGTGGGAAAATAGTTGATCTCGCTTTGCCAGGGTCCCCAGATATGTTTCATACTTAATCCTGCCCCACGAATCGCCCCAAGGTATTCCTTGAGCAAGAAGGCATTTTCGCCCCCATAAAGATGATGAAGGGCATGACGTTCTAAAAACAGAGGCAAATCTTGCGGCTGACTGATAACATGTTCCCGCGTGGCGATAAAGACCCCACCGGGCTTGAGCACACGCCCAATTTCAGCACAGAGCTGCGTGAGATCACGCGCATGATGCAGCACCTGACGGGCATACACAGCGTTGAAGGTATTGTCCGTGAAGGGCAGTGATTCGCCCCATTCAACCACCACCTCAATCGGCAGTTGGGTTTCGCGGGCGACCTGTCGAATGGCCTCTGCGCCCACGAATGCACTTGGATCAGGTTCGAGAGCCGTGACCTGCCAGCCCTCTTTGGCGAGAGCATAGCTGCTGATTCCTCGTCCCGCGCCGATGTCGAGGGCATGGCCTTTTTGAGTAGGGAGATACCGCACTGTTTCGCGCCATTCGCCGGATTGAGCAAAACGCTCACACGCCTGGAGCAGTGGGTCGTCAAAATAACAGGCCCGCACCAAGTCAGCCTGATCAGGTTGTTGACGCAGCCATTCAACGGCTTCTTGCCATGTCATTTTAGGCATCACGAACAGCCTTGATAAAATACCCGGCCCCATCTTCGGGAGCCGTTTGCCATGAGTACCGCCCCAACTGCCACATCCATACTCTACGCCAGACCTTGCGGAACCGATGATAGCGATCCACCATTGTACTTGAGCGATGAGCCAAACTCGCGCCACTGAACTCATAATCCAATTTTGCAAAGTGCTGAGCAATAGGACGATCAAAATAGCCGTGTACTTCAACAAGACGCAGCCCGACATCCGCAAGATGTTTGGCCCAGGTTGCACTATCCCAGGCATGGAAGAATGGTTGCCACGCCCGATAGTCTTTTTCGGCCTGTGCACCGATATCCCACCATTCAAAGTAGCGATGGTTCAGGACATTAAAGGCGAAGACACCACCTGTTTTGAGCACACGCGCAATCTCGCTGAGAGCACTGTCAACATCGGGAACATGCTCAAGAGCGCTGTTGTTGAAGACCAGATCAAATGCGGCATCGTCATAAGGTAGGCGCTTGGAGACGTCGCAATTGTCAGTTCGTGTGTAAATTTCGCGTTTCTGGGCTGATTCCAGTGCTTTCGTATCAAAATCACATCCAGCGGCCCATTGAGCGTTACCCCAGACAAGCTGTGCAAATTTACCATCACCACAGCAGTGATCCAGCGCCACACAGGTATTGGGCGAGAGGCGTGATGCATAAGTCATCTCTGGAACGCGACAGACGGCGATGCTTGGGACCTTTGCGTAAGTCATCCAAAGAGGCTTCCAATATGGACTTTCAGACAGTTTGCTCGTCATGCTACAAGCCTTTTTATCCTTAGGATTGAGTATCGAATAACTTCTGCATTTACTTCTGTAATCTGGCGTATCAAATCAAACAAATGCTTGTGTTATTTAGCTCCTGTTCCTTAGTAAATAAAGATGACGCTTCGTGTCATCAGCACATACTATTTCTCCGCAATAATCCATTTACCTACTGAGATCTTATCATTCCACAGAGAATCAACCATATACACCTTCGAATAGGCTGTTTTAAATTTCTTGAGCCACCAACCTGTTGAGTTATTGAAATAACTTTGATGTGTCTTGATCCATCCTTCATCTTTGCCGCTGCGTGAAAAGGGCATTGTATGATAGGTTCGATGTCGTGTAATACGGTGGCACTCTTTTACAAAGGCATCGATGCCTTCTTCTGTAAAATGTTCAAGCGAACCAATTGAATATGAATGCTCGAACTCATCATCATCATAGGGAGTATTGGTCGCATCACACACAGTCAGTTTGTCTTTTACAACACCTAACTCAATGGCTCTTTGGATAAGGTAATCAGAGATATCACAGCCATAGACATCAACATCTGGCAGTTGGTTCACACGCGTAATTGTCTTTCCCGTCCCACATGCTATATCAAGTATTTTTCCATGACTGTTTGCCAAAAGTAGGACAATTTCGTGCCATGTATTCCCCTCACCCCATGTGTCCAGAACATCGGCAAAATCTTTATCCCAGTACAAACCTAAATCCTGCTCTTTAGGATTAGCACCAAATCTTTGAATAGTCTGCTTCGGGACACGTCGTTTCAGTTTGCCAAGAATCTGCCACACGAGAGGAGGAGTAAGCTGTTTCACAAGATATTTCATCACAGAGTCCGAGTTGAAATTTTACAAATTAGACGAAATTAACCGCGTGTTTCCAACCTAAAGCGAGGTTGATACAATGCGCCAGATATAGTAACACAATTCATTATAGGTGCTAGTGAGGGTATAGATTAGGGGGCTTATATTGGCTCACTAATCCTGGTGTTCATTTCGACAAGAACAATGTCACCATTGTACGTTCACATGCAGATATCGACGCAAACGGATCATGAGATAAAGGCGCAAACGCCCCAAAAAGCGATGAATCTGGTAGTAGTATGTTGGAGTCACATACGTTTTATAAAATCGACGTAATTGAGAAAATTTTTTTTGATCGAACTCAAAAGGAAAATCCCAATCTAATGCGGCCTCATCCACCAGTCTGCTCGTTTGATACAGCGTCTTGTCGCCAGTGCCACTGTTGACGCCGCTGCCATCAAACCCGACATTTTGAACCAGGGAGCGGCGTGGATAGACCACCAGACCGCCTCTTTGCCAGACCTCATACCAGAACAGAACACCCCAGCTTTGCGTTTTACCTTCAGCGACACCAGCGAGCATGTGCGTGTAGGGATAAGCACCATTCAAATCAAAGGCATAGGCTTTTTTGCGATCTTGCAGCGCTTGATGGGCTTCAGTGGGATCAGGATTATAATGCTGCCATGCACGCTCCCAGGTTGCCCAGCCCCAGGTTGTTGAAAGCGGGAGAAGTATTGCTCCCTGTTTGGCGGCTGGTGCAAATGGGAAGGTGAAGCCTGAAATCTGCATCACGCGCTCATCGTGTTCGTAGTGATCCAGGGCAGAGAGCATGAAATCGATGAAGGGCGTGCTGACGACAATATCATCTTCAAGCACGATAACGCGCCCATACTGGCGGCATAACTCCCCAACGCCCGTTTCGATGCTCTTTTTCAGGCCCATGTTGTTTTCGCGGATGATGATCTGAGCCGGGTGCTGGTCTGCCCATTGCCGTACTACTTCGCGGGTTGCCTCAACACTGGCACGATGCTCGTCTTTTTTGACCCCATCGCAGAAAATCACCACATCGCACTCATCAAAGCGGGAGCAGCGTGCTACTGCCTCAAGGGTTTGCCGTGTGTGCGTGGGGCGATTGTAGGTAAAGATGGCGAGAGGAGTCTTGGTCATAGGGTTCATAGACAAATATATGGGCTTCAGATCGTTTGAGGATAAGGTTATTGTACTCGCTCAACGCTGACGAATATAAACACTTGTTTGGGCATAATACGAAATCACAGGCAGCGGCCCCATGAAATGATGCGCTTCAAAATCAGCAAGATAATGACTCGTTTGAGCGGTGTAATAGGCTCGTTCGGCATTGTCGAGGATCAGCAGACCGCCCACCTTCACATGTTTCGCTCCATGCATAATACAGGAAGGGCGAGCACGACCATCGATCAACACGACATCAAAATAAGCCTCATGGTACTCGTCGATAACAGTAGCATAGCGATGAAAATTAAAGCCATGCAGAGTCGGATTTGCGCTTTGATAGCAGTTTGGGTCTTCAGCCTTGGCTTCCGCACATATTGCCCCAGGCTCAGGTGGAACGAAGCGATAGTCGATGCGGGGCTGAGAAGCAAACCGCGCTAATAACTTATGATACCAGTCTTTATCGTGCTCAACCGAGACGCAGGTACAACCCTTTGTCAGCCAGTACAGGGTCGAGCCGCCACTACCATATTCAAAGACGGAGGCTTGCGATGGACGGTGTTTTTCAATGAAGTTAACAGCCTCAAACGCCAACCAGGGCATTGGCCTATTGAGGAGATAGTCTCGCTGCTGCGACTGAATCCATGTGAGAATATATCTTCGATAGGCAGGCTCTGACCATAATAAGCGTAAGAATCGCAATTTGACCTGCTGAGTGTGCCGCCATTTGCCGAATCGTTGCCGCAGTGTCATGTTATAAAATCCAATACATCCGCAGATGTTTATTTGGCTAAACGCCGATAAAATCGATCATATTTAGCCATCTGTTCAACAAGATCATAACGCTCTCCAAGCACAGCTTCTACATCATCGGCGAAGCGGGCTTCTATGAGCATGAAGCGAGGCGCAAACCGCTCGAAATCGAGACCGCGCAGTACATCGGCTTCAAAGCCCTCGACATCCAGAGAAAGAAAATCAATCTGTGTGATCTGCGCCTCAATCAAAATGCTGGTGAGTGTGCGAGCTGGAACCTTGATGAGATAGGGTTGGATATTCTTTTGCACACGGACCGCATCATCAAGATGTTTTTGCTCCGTTTGCGTGTCTTTGAGTGCGCCGGGAATATAAGACATTAAATTGGCATACATAACTTCGATGGCGTCTTGGGAAAACCCAAATGGGACGCAGGCACTTTGATATGTTTTTGCTTTGCGTCGCCGCCGTTTTGCGCGTTTATACAGTTCTGGAATAGGCTCCACAAGGACGCCTGACCAGCCTTTGCCTTCTTCCAGGTAGCGTGTATTGCTCTGGGTAAAGCCATCGTTTGCCCCCAATTCAACAAAGACACCATTTTGAAAATCGAGATATTTTTCGAGTTTCTCATCCAGCGTATGTTTTTGATGAGGCGCACGCCACCAACGATCAAACCCGAGCGTGTCAGTTAGGAAGAAGAAGATACGGTCATAAATACGTCTCAGCCGTGAGCGAATCGCCCTATAAGATCGCTTCATGACTAACCTCTTGGTACGTCATTTGTTTCCATTCAGGCAGCAGGAAGAACTTTCCGTTAATCAGGGACTCTTGTCGAATTCCATACAAAACTTCGTTTGTGATCACCTCAAACTGGCCTAAATCTACCCTGGGCCAATCCAATTCAATTCCATTGGCTTCAAGGCGTGTACCAATTGTATATACACCGGGCGTTGCATTAAATTGGCTAAATTGAGCCTGAATAATATGAGCACCCACTTCCAGATCAAAGGTTTGATAGGGGGCTGAGTAACATATTGCCAGTGTGTCTCCCGATTCACTGCGGAGTCCAAAGCCCAGATTGAGATTGGTGATGGGCTTCTGGCATACCACCTTAAATTCTACAAGAATAGGTTCACCGACCTGCACAAGACCCCATTCTGGGGCATTGGTGCTTTTGACACGCACAGCAGTGAGGGATATTTGTTTCTGAGATGTCGTTTGAACAGGGCTGGGACTATCGAAGTGCTGCGAGGCCCCTAAATACTGGTTGACTACAGTTGACACCTCACCCTGCTGCACAACCTTGCCACCTTCTAACCAGATTCCATACTTACATAACATGCGAACAGCTTGCAAGTTATGGCTCACAAACAGCACCGTGCGACCTTCACCCGCCACGTCGCTCATCTTGCCCAGACATTTCTTCTGGAATTCCGCATCGCCAACCGCCAGCACCTCGTCAACGATCAAAATATCCGGCTCCAGATGTGCCGCGACAGCAAAGCCCAGGCGCAGACCCATTCCGCTGGAATAGTGCTTGACAGGGGTGTCCAGAAATTTCTCAACGCCGCTAAAATCGACAATTTCATCGAACTTGCGACGAATATCGGCGCGGCTCATGCCTAAAATTGCCCCATTCAGGTAGATATTCTCGCGGCCCGTTAGTTCTGGATGAAAGCCCGTTCCCACTTCCAGCAGGCTGCCAACGCGCCCATACAAGCGCACCTGGCCCTGGGTTGGCTCGGTAATTTGCGAGAGAATTTTGAGCAGCGTGCTTTTGCCTGCGCCATTGCGCCCAATAATCCCAACAACATCCCCCTGCTGAACGGTGAACGAAACATCGCGCAGCGCCCACAGCGATTCGCTGAGTTCTGCGGCCCCATACGCCTCGCCGTGCATGAGATTGCTCAAGCGCCGGAAAGGGGCTGTTGCAAGATCCATCACCGTATCACGCAACGTATTGAACTGTGTTTGCTTTGCGCCAATGCGATATTCTTTGCTGAGATTGACAACTTCAATCGCTGTACTCATATCACATCCGCAAACGTGCGTTCCATACGCCGAAAATAGAAGAGACCCGTGATTAAGAGGAAAAATGCCACACCAGACGAGACCAGAACGCTGAGAGCTAAATCTGTCTGCGTGCTAAGTAGCGCCCAGCGGAAGCCCTCAACGACGCCCACCATCGGATTGAGACTGTAGAGGGCACGCACAACATCGTTCTGGATCAGGCTGGAGGGGTAAGCAATCGGCGTGATATACAACCAGGATTGGACGATGAAGGGGATGATATAGTTCACATCGCGGAACTGGACATTCATCGCACTGAGCCACAAACCAACGCCCATCGCCGTGACCATTGCCAGCAAAATGAAGTAGGGCAGCCACAAAATACGCAGCGTTGGGAAAAAGCCCGCCAGGGCTAGCAGAACGATCAGCACTAGAAATGCCAGCACAAAATCAATGATGCCGCCGACGACAGCAGAAATAGGAATGAGCAGGCGCGGGAAGTAGATCTTCTTGATAAGATTGGCATTGCTCACGAGGCTGCCGACAGACCGCGATAGGCCGCCACTGAACAAGGCCCAGGGGACAATCCCGCAGTAGGAAAAGAGATAGTAGGGCACGCCATCAGAAGGCACTTTGGCGAGGCCGCCAAAGAAGGCACTGAAAATCACCATCGTCATGACAGGCTGCAAAATCGCCCATAACACGCCTAGCACCGTTTGCTTGTAGCGCACTTTGATATCGCGCCAGATGAGAAAGCCCAGCAGTTCGCGGTAGCGCCAGATTTCACCGAGCTGAAGGGCGGCCCAGCCCCGTGAGGCTTTTAAAACAAGCGTCGGGGACTGTTGATTTGTCGTTGGGAGGGGTGTGATTGATGGGTTCATGCGGCTGAATATACCATAAGCGTGTAGAGGTTGCCTATTCCGAATTGTCAAAAATCTGCTGGCAAGCTATTCATGAGAGGCGTGCTGCTTGCACGCCTCTCATGAATCTGTTAATTCAAGGCGCGGAGAGCGGCCAGAAAACGCTCGACCTCCTCAGCTGTGTTGTAGTGCGCCAATCCCACCCGTACCATGCCATTTTCAGCATGGCCCAGAGCCTTCATGATCTCAACGGCGTAGTAATTGCCATTCCAGACGTAAATGTTTTGATTGGCGAGATAACCCGCGATTTGTTCGGGTGTATAACCCTCTTTGACGAAAACGACTGTCGGAACACGTTCACCAAAACGTGTCGGATCAGTGATCCCAGCAATTGTGATCCCTGGCAGTGCCTGTAAACCCTCCATCAACTGCACGAGCAGGCCGCGTTCATAGGCTTGCAGGGCGTGCATCCCGCTGTGAGGCGTACCATCCTCGCCGAGTGATGCAATATAATCGATGGCGGCAGCCACGCCTGCAATTGTCTCAAAGCTCAGGGTTCCGGTCTCAAATTTCGTCGGCGGATAGTTCTTGGCCGGACGCACCTTATACGCGTGGAGTTGATCCAACAGATCGTAGCGGCCCCACAGAATGCCAATGTGCGGCCCAAAGAATTTATAAGCTGAGCACATCAGGAAATCGCATCCAATCGCCTGCACATCAATCGGGATATGCGGCGCACTTTGCACCGCATCCATGACGAAGAGCGCGCCCGCCGCGTGTGCCATCTCCGCGACCTTCGCAACGGGGTTAATCGTCCCGACTGCGTTGGAGGCATGGACACAGGCGACAAGCTTGGTCTTGCTGCTGAGGGCTGCTTCCAGACTGTGCAGGTCGAGCGTACAGTCAGACGGATTGATATCGACCCATTTGACAGTCATGCCTTTATCGGCGGCCACATGGAGCCAGGGCGACACATTGGCATCATGATCCATGCGCGTGAGCACGATCTCATCATCGGCCTGCCAACTGCGTGCCAGAGCGCGGCTCAAGGCAAAATTATGCGTCGTCATATTCTGACCGAACACAATCTCATGCAGATCAGGCGCATTCAGGAAGGCGGCCATGCGCTGACGGGCCATCTCCATCATGGCATCGCTGCGCTGGCTGGTGGCAAACAAACCGCCTGAATTTGCGTTCATGGTGCGATAGTAATGGACGATGGCATCGATCACCCGCTCAGGAACCTGTGTGCCTGCCGGATTATCCAGAAAGATTATGGGCTTTCCATCGGGCGCAGTCTGATGAAGGGCGGGAAACTGCGCCCGAACGGTATGAATATCAAACATATTTTGTAATCCCTTGCAAAGAGAAACACGTCGTCAGTTACGTCACTGCTGATGATAGACATAAGACTCTCGAACAGAAGACACGTCTGGCATTGCCGTGTTAGCTCAAGCCGATGAGAGGGCAGAGAGCTTTAAAAATGTCAACAAGCATCTGCTCAACATAAAGCGCAGGTTCGGCTTGTTGAACGATCTCATCATAGGACACCACCACGCCTGTCCAGCCTGTGGTATGCCAGATCGCTCCAGCAGGCAGCAGGGGCGGGGTATAGTGTTCAGGATAGGGGTAGGCATAAGCGTACAGGTAAGGGCGCTCAAGGCCGAGGCTGTAAGGCGCAAAGCCAAAATTCAGGTGTGCTTTGTTGGCTTCCATCTCCGTGTTTTCGGGGTGAAACCAGAGCGTTGACAGATCAAAATGCTCCGGCCAGACGACAATCGGCGTCATCAGTCCGGTCAGCCGTGCGCGAAAACGGGCTGTGGCTGTGAAGATCGTGTACAGCACATCAGCATAATCGGAGGCGATATTCGCGTCTACTTCAAGTGGCATTGTGTCAGTGTATTCTTTGCTGTCGAGATGCGTGAAGCGAGCGCGGGTATGGGCGGCCTGTACTGCCCGTTCCAGGGCTGTGTGTCCGCTCATGCCGACGAGCGCCTGGTTTAACTCAGTGGATTCGAGCGCTGCCAGCACAGTTTCCACGATATCCGCCTGCGTTTGACCCGTGAAAGGAAAAGTGACTGCTGTGCCTGTCCTGGGATGATAGATGAAGGCCCGCTGCTTAAAATCGAGAATCAGCTCGCCGCCCCCTTGCAGCGTATCGGTGGAAAGTCCTTGCGGCACGACTTTCATTCCCAACTCAAGATAGTTTGTCAGCGGCTCATATGAGAGAAGACGCACAAGACCAAGCAGCATCGCCATTTTATGCAAGCTGCGGCCCGTGACCTCAAAGTGATCGAGCGAAGGGATTACCATCTGTGTCTCTCCTCATCAATGTGGATTGCATATCATAACGCCATGACATTATGCCTCTTTGTGAGGCATTTGTGCATCAGATGCTATTTGCCAGGGCCAGCGTCCATCCACCTCGACTTCCAGCACCCATTTGATCTGATCCTCATTCATGCTAATTTGTACCTGAGCATGTGTGTTTGAGGCTCATTTTGAGAATTCCATGATCTCTCTAAAAACTCCGCTCTCTGATTTGCGGCATCTCGCACCTGCGTGTACACTGTGATTCTGTTGATCGGTCTACTATGAGACGCAAGGAAGGGCCACCAATGACGGATACCGCCGCGATATTGAATGAGGCGTATGGACTCATTGAGCAGGGGGAGTTAGGCCGCGCACGCAGTCTGCTCCAACCACTGCTGGAAAGTGACAGCCAGAATCCGGATGTCTGGTGGCTTTATACCAATGCGGTGGACGATGAAAATGAAGGTCGGCGAGCGCTTGATCGTGTTCTTGCGCTTGACCCGCAGTACCCCGGCGCTGCCGATTTGAGCGCCCGTCTGGGGAATGCGCCGCGTGTCTTGAAGCCGCTGTCGTCCTTGAAACCCGCGCCTGTTCCCACCACGCCGCCCCTTCTCCCGGTAACGCCTGTTGTGACATCTGCCACAAGCACAATGGATGATCCCGACCTTAACGATGATGAATTTGCAGCCACAGTGGGTGCGCCGCAGGGTCGCCGCTTATCTGGCATCCTGCTGATTGCGGGAGCGGCGATTATTGCGATAGGGGTGTTGTGGTTGTTCACAACGCTTGCCAATCAGCCTGCGCCTGTCACACCCACCGCTGTTGCCAATCTGATCACGCCTGTGGATACCGCGCTGCCCCTCGCTATGAGTACAGCCGATGCCCTCACAGCGACAGCCTTGCTTGCAGGATCGCCCACAACGGATCTTAATGCCACATCGGTTGATGTGACGACGGTAACGCCTGTCGTTACACGCGTAACCACTAGTGTAACCGTCATGCCTGCTGCCACAACCCAACTCCTCGCCACACAAGAGACTGTTGCACAGGTGGCGACCTCAGAGGTGGCAAATACGACCCGTGAGCCGCTCCCTGCTGCCACAAATGCCATCTCTGTCGCAACACAGGCGATGACCGCCGCTGTCGTCCCAACGCAAGCGATGATGACTGCCGAAGTCCCTGCTGCCACACAGGAAACGATCCTCCTTGTCACGACACAGGACGTGACTGCGACTCAAAATGCCGTTGTGATGACGCCGACTGAGGGAAGCGATGTGATCGTTGCTACCGCGACGGAAAACGCCTCTATCGCAACGCAGGCCGCAATTCCCACCGAAGACAACAGTCTCATGCTCACGCAGGCTGTCACCACCGAAGCCACCCAAGACCCGACTGACACGCTGGCGGCCAAGCTTGAGGTGTTGAACGTCACGCGCAGCAATATCGTGAAGGCTAACACGGGTCTCGGCTCGACACTGATTGTTGAGGTGTGTGCTCCGCCTGTTGCCAGTGCCACTACCGCGCTCACCACTGCAATGAATGCTCTAGCTGAGACTGTTGGGGCTGTGCCAGATGTTGAGGCTGTTGGCGTCAATCTCGGCTGTGATCCGTTACGCCCGCGTGTAATTGCGGTGTCGGCCTCGACAGCGGCGGCGTTTGGGCGCGGCGAAATTGATCTGCGTACCTATCGCAAAGAATGGCAACCGACAGATCTGGTTGAAGCCGCTGGCAATGGCTAGAGGATGGGGTAGGTTGTGTAGTTTCGGGTGGACGAGGTCAATGTGATCTGTAAGATCGTGTTGGTGTAGGGGCGACCCATGGGTCGCCCTTCTGGAAATGGATCTTTTGGGCATGACATGTCATGCCCCTTACAACAATCCCATTTCAAATTTACGACGTGTCGATCTTTTATTCCGACTCTATCTCAGCCTCTTCTGCTTCTGTCATCACGGGCAGGCACAGCGTAATCGTTGTGCCTTTGCCGACCTCGCTCTGCACATCAATACGACCATTATGATTGTGAATGATCTCATGGCTGATGAACAAGCCTAAGCCGGAGCCATTGTCTTTGGTCGTATAGAATGGCTCAAAGATTTTTTCGAGCATCTCCGCCGGAATGCCTGTGCCTGTATCCTGAAACGCGACACACACTTCTGTCCCCGTCTGGCTAATCGTAATTGTGAGGAGGCCACCGGGCGACATAGCGGCTTTGGCATTGAGCATCACATTGAGGAACACTTGCTCAAGCTGATCCTTGTTGCCATAGACATACGGAGCGGCATCGGGCGCGGTGCTCATCGTGACGCCAATGCTGTCCTGCTGGAAGAAGCGCTGCGTCAGCGCCTTGACATTTTCAATTACGCTACCGATATGCAGCACCTGCATATCCGCCGTATCGCCCTGCCGCCGCCGCGTAAATTGCAACAGGCGCTCGACGGTGCGGCTGATACGGCGGGCGCTGTGGAGCGTCTCCTGCACCGCCTGACTTTCAATCTGTGTACCATCCTGCAAATCTTCGACCATCAGTTCCAGGTTGATGATGATAGGCAGGAGCGGGTTGTTAATCTCGTGGGCGATGCCTGCTGCCAGACGGCCAATCGAGGCCAGTTTTTCCGAGCGGATCAGAAGCTGCTGGGCGGAACGCAGTGCCTGGGTGCGCTCTTCAACGGTGGCTTCAAGCGTCTCGGCATAACGGACTTCCAGCGTATACAGCTCGGCATTGCGAACCGCCAGCGCTGCTTGCTGCGCCAACCCTGCAAACAGCCGCATGGCGTCCTCATCATAAACCTGCGACGAGATCAAGCCGACAGCCCCAAGCCAGCGACTGCTGTAGAGGAGGGGGGCCGCCATGCCGGATGAGGAGGGGAAATGCGTTTCGCCGCTTTGCTCCGTCCACTGGTAGGGGCCTTCATGTGCGCCCAGAGCACGCTGAATGCGCGGGCTGTCAAGCTCGAAGGGCTGAGGCATTTCACCCCGATGGCAGATGAACGCTGATGGGGGACGCCCCTCTGAGCGGCACAGAATCCATACGCCCTGACAGGGAAACAGATCGAGGAGGAGATGCAAAATCAGCATTTCCAGATCGTCAATCTCCAGATGTGTCGTGAGAGCTTCACTCACACGCAGCAGTGCCTCAAGATCGCGGGTGCGGCGCTGCAACACCTGCTTGAGTTGATATGACTCCATTTTGCTGCGGGAACGGGCCAGCAGTTCGCGGGGTTCAATCGGCTTGGAAAGATAATCGTCTGCGCCCAGACCCAGACCATATTCAACATCGGAGGGCTCATCTTTGGCCGTGACCATAATCGCGGGGATGTGGGCCGTGCGCGGGTCGGCCCGCAGCGCCCGTAAGACCTCGAAGCCGTTCATATCGGGCATCATCACATCAAGGAGAACGAGCGCGGGCTGGAGAGTTCGTGCCTTTTCCAGGGCTTCTCGCCCATGATAGACACACAGCACGCGATAGTTATGGCTGGTAAAGAGTCGCCCAATCATATCGGCGGCGGGGTGATGATCATCAACGATCAACACTAGGGGGGCAAGCGAGTCGGCATTCACGAAGGTAAACCCTTTCTATAAAAGGCCGTCTCTAACTGACGGGGGCGGCGGCCCTGTGATATAATTTCTTCGGACATATCCATTTTAATGCGAGACAGCCCAGTCGATCATGAAGAATCCCTATACTCCTTCAACTGATACCCTGCGTGCCCTGTTTGTTGGCGCGGCAGCAGGGCTGGTTCTGGCGCTCGTCTTTGCGGGTGGCTTTTTCTTCCGTGATGCGATGCGTGGCGCAACGGTTCAGGCAGATGATACTGCCCCTGGTAATTTCCCGCTGCTGGCCGAGGTCGAGAACCTGATTCAACACGTCTATTTGCGTCCGCTGCCCGCGCAAAGTGTGCTGCAATATGGCGCTGTCAAAGGCATGGTCGGGACGCTGGGCGACAAGAACACGTTTTTCATCGAGCCGCCTGTGGCCCGCAGCGAAGCCGATGCACTGGCCGGAACCTATGGCGGCATCGGCGTCCTGCTGCGGCGCGATGAAAAAGGTCAATTTTTACTGGCTCCCTATCCTGACAGCCCGGCCCTCGCCGCAGGTATCCAGGATGGCGATGTTCTGCTGGCCGTCAACGACATTCCGGTGGAACTCACTGAGCAGCAGGATTCCGTCGATCAAAAGATGCGCGGTGAGGTCAAAGCCGACAGCGGTGTTAAGCTGACAGTCAGGCACGCGGACGGGACAGAACTCAGCGTGTTCATCGCCTTTGCTGAGATCGATATACCGTCTGTGCTGTGGCGAGTGACGCCAGATGATGCCCGAATTGGCTATGTGCAAATTTTACGCTTCACCAACCGCACGCCGGATGAACTGCACGCCGCCCTTGAAGCGCTGCAAGGCAAATCGATCAAAGCCTTGATCCTCGATCTTCGCAATAACACAGGCGGCTTGCTGGAAGAATCGATCAAGGTTGCCAGCGACTTTATCCCGGATGGCATCATCGCCTATGAGCGCAGTCAGGACAGCGAAAACCCTCTTGCAAGCAAGGGCGGCGGCATCCTACCGAACGACATTCCGCTGGTTGTGCTCGTCAACAAGTACACGGCAAGTGCCTCAGAGATTGTGTCAGGCGCAATTCGGGATCGCCAGCGTGGAATTCTCCTCGGCCAGAAGACCTATGGCAAAGGTACAGTGCAGCAAATCTTCCCTCTCTCGGATGGCTCATCCGTCCATATCACATCGGCTGAATGGCTGACGCCCAATAAAACGCCGCTCGATGGCGTGGGGCTGACGCCGGATATCGAGATGATCCCGGATGAGAATGGCCGTGATGTCGAGACAGGGGAGGCTATTCGTTATTTACAAAAGAAACTCGACAGTGAGTAACCATGACCACCAGCAGTAATATCAAAGTCGTCACGCGCAATCGCCAGGCCAGCCATGAATATCTCCTGATGGACACCTATCAGGCGGGTCTGGTCTTGATGGGTTCAGAAATTAAATCCATCCGCGATAATCGCATCAATCTCAAAGATGGCTTCGTGATTGATCGGGGCAATGAGCTGTGGCTCTACAACGTCCACATCTCGCCCTATGAAAAGGCGGGCATCTTCGGTCATGCCGACCCGATGCGTCCGCGCAAGCTGCTGCTGCATCGCAAGCAGATCGCTCAGATCATCAGCCGTATACGTGAGCGGGGCTTTACCGTCGTTCCCACAATGGTCTTCCTGGAAAAAGGACGCGCCAAAGTGGAAATTGCGATTGCAAAGGGTAAGAAAGAATATGACAAGCGGGCGGATATTTCCAAGCGCGACTCCGATCTTCAGATTCGGCGGGCGATGAAAGGCGAGGAGTGATCCCTGAGACGTGGCCTGATTCCATTCGTGGCATCAACCAACTGCCCACCGATCAAAAGCACGCCATTTACAGCACCCTCATCCCGGATTGGCTGTTCCAGGATTATCAGATTAACCCGATGACGCACGAGCATCGCGGCCATGACGCTGTGCGGATCGTGTGTCATCAGGGCACTCGCGTCCTGGAATTATTCGTTGAGCGGGCTCCGTTTGATGGTGATCCGCTCATGTACCTCAATATGGTGGATACCTTTAACCAGCAGATTCTTGTGCTGCTTGTCGTCGTCAATGATCCGCTTGGCCCGCGCTTTGATACGGATCGTGATATCAATGGCAATCCGACCCAGTTTGGCACAGCGAGTCGCAACATTGCGGCAGAAACAGCCGCGATGCAAGCAGGGCTGGCCCCTGGACAGGTACGGCGTGGCATCGGGGCGTTTCGGCGGGCGATCCCCGTGTTTGAGCAGTTTGTGCGGCGGATGGGGCATGGGCTGTTCTTGATTGAGCCGCTGGCCTATCACAACGCCATTACATTTGAACGCTACGGCTTTAACTATCTGCGCGGCCTGAAATCCATGCAGGAGATTCATACCGAGTTTCAAGAGGGTGGGGCGGCTCTGCATCGTTTGAACGGCTCAACCCCCTTTCGGATGCCCAATGCAGCCTTGAGCGTGCGGGGCCGTTCCTGGGCGATCCATGATGGCGTCCTGGGTTATCCCTTCACAGGGTTCCAGATGTACAAGCGCATCGGCCAGCACGCCGGCATTAACACCTGTCTGGATTTGTCATGGTAATTCATCGTGAGCCAACGATTACGACAGCCAGTGTTGAGGCCGCTCTTGAAAGCCTCAAATATACGACCAAAGATGTGTCTGCCGCCCGCAGTCTCCATACGTTGTCTCTCGTCGAGGCCTTTCTGGATGATCCCTCTGTGCCGTCCTCGCCGCTGATGCGTGAGTATGCCCTGCGTCATATCCTCACTGATCTGATTACGCGGCACTATCAGGCAGCGGTGGCGTCCCCTCTGCCCTCGGCCCAGTCTGCTCCTGAAGCTGAACTCATTTCGCGGATTAAGCAGGATGTTCGTACTGATAATCCCGATCTGATCGGCTGGAGCGTGCTGTATCATCTGTATGTGGTCACGTCGGTGGCGCTGAGTCAGGATGCTTATGCTGAGCATACCTTTATAGCGACAAAGACGGTGTATCGCTATAAAAAGACAGCACTCACACAGCTCACGTATGCCCTGATCGAGAGTGAATGGCAGATGCGGCGGCAGAGACAGCGCCAGCGCCTGCTGGCACAGCTTCCCTCATCGGATGGAATCGCGCTGATTGGCCGTGACGGTGATCTGACACGCATCATGCATGTTTTGCAGGAGATGCCCCATGCGTGCATCACCATCAGCGGCACTGCGGGGTGTGGCAAATCGGCGCTTGTGCGCGAGGCTGTGAGTCATCTGATTGCACAGGATCGCGCGGCGTATTTATTCTGGTTGACGGCGGCTGACAGCATCACCTCTGTCGAAGATCAGATTCGCGTGCAGTTGCAAGCTGCACGCCTCAGAAGTCAGTTTGGCGATCTTGTAGCGGCTTATCCTGTGGTGATCGTGCTGGAAAACAGCGAATGTTTGTCTGCCAGCTCTGAGGAATGGGATCATCTGCTGTCCGTGTCTTTTGGGCGCACCATCACCTTTGTGACAGGCCAGGAGGCCCGCCTGACGCCGCGTGCCGGGCTGCATCTCGTCCTGCATGATCTGGAGAGGGCAGAGGTCAATACGCTCGTCTGGACGCTGCTAAAAGCTGCGAGCCGTGATGTGACCAGTTATGACGATTACGCCGAGGCGGTGTGGCGGCGAGTCGGTGGCAATCCGCTGGCGATTCGGCTGGCGGTGGGCGTGCTTGAGCAGAGTGATCTTGAGTTCTTCCAGACCGATATCCTGAATCGTCTCTATAGCCATCTGGATGCTGCGCTGGATGCTGATGTGCGGCGTATCTGGGAACTTTTGACGCTGTTCCCACAGGGCTTATCGGCCTCGGCCCTGCGTCTTATGGCCGATGATCCGACCATTGCACGGCTTCGTCACCAGGGGTTGATCACGCCGACGCCCTCAGCGCATTATGTGTTGAGTCGATCTGCTCATTTGTATCGCCGCACACATCCGCTCAATGGCCTAGATTGGGCCTGGGGCGTCATTGAGCAGGATACCGATGCACAGTGGGGTTGGTTGGCAGCGGCGGTGCTGCCTCATCTTGATTCGCTCTCGCAGGAGGCCGTTCAACTTGTGTTTCAGCGTTATCAGGCGGATATGGAGGCATCGCCAATAGCATGGCGGGCCGCGCTGGAGCACTGGCAGGCGGTTCTCGATCTTCCGTTGCAGTTGATCTACGCGACCTGTCTCTTTCGCAGCGGCCAGACTCAGGCGGCACCGCATATCGTGCGCTCCGTCATGCGGCAGGCGGGGCGGGTGGGTGATTTTATGCTGCAAGCATCGGCGCTACTGGCTCACAGTGCGATGTGCCGCCAGCAGGGATATTATGAGGAGGCCGTGCAAGCGCTGCAACAGGTGAGCCGTGTGCCGCGCCTGCCTGCGGCCCTGCAAGCAAGCCTTGTGGTTGAGCGCTTGCATATCGCGCTAGATCAGGAAGATCGCGTACAGGTCGGGGCGCTTTTACCCCTGCTTGCCGATGTCTCCCCGCAAACAGCGCTTTTGCGGCTTGAGGCGTGCATCTTATTGGGGTTGCACAGCGAAGCGAGAGCATTAGCCGAACATCTTCGGGCAATAGCCCCTGAAGATGACGCCTGGGTCTTGACCATTCTGGGGCGTAACGCGCATGATAGCCAGCAGTTCAAGCAGGCGGTTGATTATTTTCAGGCGGCTCTCGTGCGCTTTGAGCAGCAGCAGGATATTCGCGCTGTGTCACGCACGCAAATGAATCTCGCGGCCTCTCTCGTGGCGCTTGATCAGCGCGACGAGGCCAAAGCGCTGCTCGATATCTCAGCGCAGACGCTGATGGATATTCAGGATCATGTGGGGTTAAGTGCTGTTCGGGCGAATTTAGATTATCTCTCACGCATCAATAGGTTGAAATCTTCATGAGCAAAAAACGTATCTTTTCCGGTATTCAGCCAAGTGGTCGCCTGACCATTGGTAATTATATTGGGGCGCTGCGCCAGTGGGTGGCGACCCAGACTGAGTATGATTGTTTTTTCTGTGTGGTCGATCTTCATGCCATCACCGTACCGCAAGACCCGGCCAAACTGCGCGAGACGACGCGGCAGGTGGCGGCGCTGTATCTGGCAGCAGGGATTGATCCTGAGCAGGCGACCATTTTTGTGCAATCCCATGTCCCGGCACATGCCGAACTGAGCTGGATTCTGACATGTATGTCGCCGCTGGGTTGGCTGTATCGCATGACGCAGTTTAAGGATAAATCGGCCAAGCAGCAGCAGGACAGCGTGGGGGCAGGCTTGTTAAGCTATCCGGCATTGATGGCCGCCGATATTTTGTTGTATCAGACCCATGCGGTTCCTGTGGGCGATGATCAACGCCAGCATCTTGAGTTCACGCGCGATCTGGCGCAGCGCTTCAATCATCTCTATGGCGATACGTTCTTGCTGCCGGAGGTGATGATTCCTGCGGCGGGCGCACGCATTATGGGCTTGGACAATCCCACCGCAAAGATGAGCAAAAGCGATGACTCGGATTATCATGCCATCTACCTGCTCGATGCGCCGGATGTCATCCGCAAAAAGTGCATGAAGGCTGTGACGGATTCGGGCCGCGAGGTGCGTTTTAGCGATGATCCTGAGAAGGCGGGCGTCAACAATCTGCTGACGATCTATCAATCGATGACAGGCAAAACCCGCGAGGCTGTCGAAGGCGATTTTGCGGCGGCACGCGGCTATGGCGATCTTAAAAAGGCGGTTGGCGAAGCAGTAGTGGAGGCTCTCACCCCCTTGCAGCAGCGCTATCAGCAGTGGATGAACGAACCCGGTGCGCTTGATGCGATTCTGGCGCGGAGTGCAGACAAGGCGCGGGCTGTGGCAGAAAAAACACTGGTCGATGTGAAGGACAAACTCGGATTTGTGCGGGCTTCATCTTGACGTGGTCGCAGCCAGACGCTACAATGTGTCTGTATGGCCCATTCGTCTAGAGGCCTAGGACATGGCCCTCTCAAGGCCAGAACAGGGATTCGAATTCCCTATGGGTCACATAATTCCCCTCCCCTTGTGGAGGGGTTTTTTGTTTTCCAACCTCAATTGCCTCAATCTCGTGCATCGCGTGACGCATAACCAAAAAGCGATCTGCCCAGGCTTTCAGCTTGAATTCCACAATCTGTTGCTGATCCAAATCGAAGATCACTTCCTCAAAAAGACTGCGGGCAAGCCCCTGACGGTCTTCCGATGATGCGATTTTCCACAATCTCGAAAGCCGCTGGACAGCCTCAACACACATTGCTAACTCCAGCGCGATTTCTTCTGTTTGTGTGGTCCGTGACTC
>DAOTUR010000095.1:0-10987 GCA_034436915.1 Anaerolineae bacterium | reverse complement strand
CTTTGATCTTGTGACAGCGCTCGGCAAAGTCACGGCATCGCACAAACATCTCAAAACGCTTCACCACTCTGACGGCTATACCTACCAGAAAGGACAAGGCGCTCTCCCTCCCCATGCCTAAAGGCAGGGGTCTCTCGCGCCGATTCGATGACATTAAAAGTAGCGATTGTTGGCGTTGGAAATATCGGCAGCATTCATGCCCGCGTCTTACAAAGCCATCCCGACGTTGAGATTGTGGCGGTGTGCGACATCATCCACGAGCGGTCAGATGTGGCGGCGGAGAAATATGGCTGCCAGGGGTTTTATTCGGTGCAGGAGATGCTCGCCAGCGGCATCCATATTGATATGGCAAGTATGGCGACGGCGGGTGTCGAGAACGGTGGCGACCATTACCAGCCCACGATGGAGCTTTTAGGGGCGGGTATCCCGGTGCTGGGCGAAAAACCGATCTCCAATGATGTGGCAAAGGCGCAAGAAATGGTGGCGCTCGCCAGAGAGAAAAACGTGCGCTACGGCGTCAATCTGAATCACCGCTTCACGCCCGCCGCTCTCAAGGCGAGAGAATGGGTTGATGCGGGGCGTCTGGGTGAGATCAATATGATCGATATGACCATGTGGATCAACAACCCCAATGAAAGCGCGGAGCATTTTCACATGCGGGCGCTGCATCCGCATTCGTTCGATGTTATGCGTTATTTTGCAGGCTCAGAAGCCAAACAGGTGCAGGCGTTCTTCAAAAAAGGCAAAGGGCGCACCGTCTGGTCGAATGTTCAGGTGAATCTGCTGTACGAAAACGGCATCATCGGGCATTTACGCGGCAGCTACGATGGCAATTTTGGCGCGGCGGGAACCTATGGGTTAGAGACATTGGATGTGGTGGGGTCAGAGGGGCGCTTTTTCTTGCAGGATGCCTGTGAGCATCTGACCTACTATCCGCGCTTCACGAAAGATATCGAAACGTATGACTATCTGGGCGGTATGAAGCATTTTAGCGAAACATTTGACAGCCGCATTACCCACTGGATTGAGCAGAATAAGCTGGGTGTCGCGCCGGATCAGATCGATGGATCGGGTGACGACGCGCTCAAAGTCCAGATGATTATTGAGGCCGCGATTGAGTCCTGGAATACAGGGAAAGTGGTTAATCTCTAGCATGTCCCTCATCACCATTATTGGGCGCGGGCACTCCGGCACACGCGCTATCTCGCACACACTCTATGCCAGCAATGTGTATATGGGCAGTCTGCTCAACCCGTCGGGCGATTTCGTGCCGCCAGAAGCCATGTACGAAGCCTGCCGCGTCATTGCACGCCATGTTGTCTGGCAGGGAGGCTTAAACTGGGATTTTAGCGCTCTGCACACGATGGATATCCCGCCTGAATTTACCAACTTGCTGTACGACTATCTGGCCGCTGTTTTGGATGACAAGTCTGAATTTAAAGGTTGGAAAATCCCGGAAACGACGTTGATATATCCCTGGTTGGTGCGGCTCTACCCGGAGATTCAATATATCTACTGGATACGCAATCCACGCGATTGCATCCTGGGTGAACATGTGACCGATGATCTGGCAAATTTTGGCGTGGCCTATCCTAAAACCGACGATATACGGATGCGCCGTGCGATTTCCTGGAAATATCAGTTTGAGATCGTCAAATCGATTCCGCGCCCGAAACAGTGGATTGAAGTGCGCTTTGAGGATCTGGTCATGCAGCAGGAAGAGACTCTCAAGCGGCTGGAAGCGTTTTTAGGCATTCCATTGGCGCGGATCATTATGCGCCCCGACTCGATTGGGCGTTATAAGACCGATACGGGCGTCAACTACTTTGAGTTTTTTGAACCGTGTATGCGCGAATACGAGTATGAAATTCCGGAGGGGCTATGACCTTACGGGTCGCCGTCATCGGCATGGGTGCGATTGGAAACCGTCACGCCGACCTTTACAAGCAGGATGCGCTGGCGGAGTTGGTGGGCGTGTGTGATCGCGTCCAGGAACGGGCCGATGCAGCGGCAGCGCGGCTTGGTGTGCCCGCATTTTATGATGTGGACACGATGCTGAAGGCACTGTCGCCCGATGTGTGCAGTGTGACGACCAGCGGCTATGAAAATGGCAGCGATCATTATACGCCGACGATGCAGGCGCTTGATTATGGCTGCCATGTCTTAGGCGAAAAACCCATCTCAAATGAGGTGGAACAGGCGGAGGAGATGGTCGCCAAAGCCAGGGATAAAGGGCTGTATTACGGCGTCAACATGAATCATCGTTTCACGCCAGCGGCGCGGTTGGCAAAAAAATGGGTTGATGAGGGCAAACTGGGACATCTGTTGTTCGTCAACATGAGCATGTGGATTATGAACCCGGCAGAAAGCTCGCCCTATTTTCACATTAAGTCGCTGCATCCCCATACGATTGATGTGATGCGCTATTTTTGCGGCGATATTGAGGCCGTCCAGTGTTTTGCCCTCAAAGCGCCAGGGCGAACCATCTGGTCCACCGCGCAGTTCAATTTCCGCTTTAAAAATGGTGTGGTCGGGCATCTCGTCGGCAGCTATGACATTGAGCGTGGGCATCCGATGGAGCGCTGCGAAGTCGCGGGGACGGGTGGACGCTTTGTGTTAGAAGATATGTGGCGCGAACTCACGCTTTATCCGGCTGGAAATTTGGAAAAGACTGTGTATACCGATCCCTCGTTCGGCGGTTTTCACACCTTTGAAAATACCTTTAAAGATCGCATCGGGACTTTTTTGCAGCAAATTACAGATCATGTCGCACCGTCAGCCATTGATGGTCACGCCGCCGACGCGCTGGTGGCCCAAAAGGTGCTGGCCGCCGCCATCGAATCGCTTGAAACTGAAACCGTCGTTTACATCAGGGGATAATAGCCATGAAACTGGGAGCGAACTCCGTACTTTTTGGCGGATACGATCTGGAAACCGCCTTCAAATATATCGCAATGGCCGGCTATGATGGCATCGAGCTGTCGGCTATCGAGGGCATGAGTGAACATCTGGTTCTGAAGCGCTGGCAGGAGGTTGTGCCGCCGATTAAGGCGCTGTCTCAAACCTATGGCCTGGAACTGCTGGCGATAGAACAGCCTTCACGCGACTCAGCGGTGATGGAACTGGCCTTTCAAGCCGCTGCCGAATTGGGCATTCCCGTCGTTAACTGCGGGCCAGGCGGGAAGTCGGACGATGATGCCAGCTTGCAGGAGGCGATTGATGCCCTGGGTGAGCTGGCGGAGCGGGCCGAAACATACGGCGTGACATTGTGTGTCAAGGCACATGTGGGCGCAAGCATCTATAACACCGCGACCACCCTCAAAGCAATGGCGGCTATTACCAGCTCGGCGTTTGGCATTGATATGGACCCCTCGCACATCCACCGCGCCGGGGAGAATCCGGTTGACGCCCTGCAAGCCGTTATTTCGCGTGTGCGCCACATTCATATCCGCGATTGCAAAGGTCGCCAGCAAAATCCTGGTAAACCCGAGGCGCAAACCAATGGGCGCGGTGATATTGACCTGCTCGGCTATATCCGTGTCCTGCATGAGCACGGCTATCAAGGCCCGGTCAATTTGGAAATTATCGGCGCAAAAGAGTACAACCTGGAACAATGTTGTGTTATCGCAGCCGAAGCGCACGGACATATGCAGGCATGTTTGCAAGCCTGTGGCGCTCGTTAGTTCAGCCATAAAATGGCAGGGAAATTCTGTAACGACACTGGTTGATCTCTTCCCGAGGCCGAGGATGCGCGTGAGTGGACGCTGAAGGTTCTTAATCTTTTATAGTGGGAAATGATGCACGACTACAAAGCCATCTTCACAGCCATTGAGTCATCGGTGATTGCCAGCAGCACGATGCCGGAAGCTGCATTTCGTGAGGAGTTAAATACCTTCAAGCACATCGACATCCCAAATTTTGCTTTCATAACCTGTCACTCCATTTAGAAGCGTTCCTGATTCGAGTTCAATCGTGTGAAATCTCTCGTTTTTCTTTTACAGCAGAACTTCCTGAACAGACCGGCGTGGACTGGGTAACGCTGGTCGCGTCGAGTACCCCATCTCAGATCGCCCTTCTTTCGAGAAAAAATTCACTTATAAGCCCAATTGTAGGCGCTGGCCTGTGGGCTTATAAGTGATCAATCGTCCTGTTTTAGACGACGAATATCACATCTCATGCGTGGGGATTACAGGGGAATAGGGAGATATGCTGTTGAAATGCCAATAGAATCAAAGAAGAAAGCCATCTTACAGCCTGAGATGGCGTTTCTCGTGTGGGCATTGTGCAGTAAGGTGTGCAATGGGGAGCCAAGATAAGAAAAGAGTTCTCACCCATATTCACCACAGTATCGGGCGTAATCCGCCTATATTTACTGTCTCACCCGCTCAACCACATGAAAGACGGGATAATCTGCCGCGATCTTTTCAAAGTCTGAGAGGGGTGCATCTTTATCGACAGGCATATGCGGACGGCCCCCTGGGGCACGGCGCAGATATTCCTTCAAGATGGGCGCACGCTGGGCTGCGGGAACCTCTTCAAGCATGACCTCTTCACGATGACCCGATTGAAGGACAGCCCGCCCCCCTGCGGCGCGAACATTATCAACCCACTGAACATTCTCGCCCAGCATCGACACGAGGTAACGCTGACCATCGACGTGAGCCATGATCAGGGGCAGTGAGATTATCCGTCCAGACTTACGCCCGATGACTTCCAATTTGACAATGTAGTTGGGGGCGATGCCTGTTGAGGCGACAAGCGCCCAGGCTCTGCCCAAGATTTTTGCTAACCAGTTGGGTCGATGATCACGATACAAAGAACGCGCATAATCTGGTGTCAACATAGTGCTGTGCCTCACAATGCTTATCGAAATATACTTTCACTATAAGCATGTTGACACGGGCCTCATAGTGACAAAGATCATGACGAAAAGCGTCTCTCAGCCTTGTATTTATGAAGACCTTTATAAAAGCAGCCGCTTGCTTGACTTGTCATCCTTCGCCTCAATGATCCAATGTTTGATATTTGGTCGCTGCTCAGCTCACCAATCTCGTAAGATCTTTCACCATCTCATCCCAACGAATGCAGGACTTTCGCTTGGGTTACTCAAGACGGTTGTTAACGGTTTAAATTCTTAGATTTTGATCTATCATGACCCGTTCTGATTTACCCAAGCGAAAGTCCTGGAATGTTATCAATACCACACCCCAACTCACGATAGACATACAGAGCCGCTTCATCTCTTGGGACGCCTATCACCAACGTGACTTCAAAATTCGGCATAAACGGGATAACAATGTTCTGATCACGAATCGGCGAGTCTAACAGTGTGGTGTGGGTCAAGTTCTCACAATGCACTTTGTCCTCGGAGGGTAGGCACGTTGTGATATCCGTCCAGAATGAGGAAAAATCTGGCAGTTTTTTCCACTGCTCCAGCTTCGACAAGAAGTCTTTCTCACGTAAGTAGGGGCGAGATAGGAGATAAATCATCTCAACGGCCCCGCGTGCATTCAGTTCCCACGATGATGGCGAAACGCGATAGACCGCGTTCAGGGAGGGATTAAAGTATCCTTGAGCGATATCTCTCTCATCAGACCGCCATAGGTGGGGTGCAGGTTGATTATTAAGCGCGGTGATGACACTGTTTGCTTGTATCACCTCACCAAACTTGCCCACAATGGCAGAAGGCAGCGGAATGAGGGACGCCAACATCTGTACCCGTGCCACAATTTGCTGCTGATCCCTATCGCTCATAACGATAAATTCAGGAACATACTGCGCGACACGCAGCATTTCGTTCGTTTCCTCAATACTGCATTCAAGATAATGTGCGATGTCGAGGATCATTTGGCGCGAAGGAATGCGCTGACTGCGCCGAGATAGAAGATTATGATACGTTGGGCATGGCCCAAAGCGGATTTCTTCCTGAGTAAAGCGTTTATGACTCGGATGCGGCATTTCTCGCCACTCACCCCGCCGCTTTTGACGCATTTCCTCAATCAAATTAAGGAGGTTTTTCAATACGTCCGATTGTTTTGCATGATCTACAAAACTATTTACAGCCATCAATGCTTGCTCCAAGCGATCCATCTACGCTCTATCTAATACATGATTATCTTTTCTAATTATTACGCTCAACACGGTTTAATCTAAATTTATTATACAGGTTTGTTAAAATTACAATGAATGTTGTAAAAATGTATACTGGTTATGCAAGCTTGTAAAATGATTGAAGGAAACTAAACCACATCCCCATCAAATAGCTGTAGGGCGCACAGCGATTGCCACTGTGAAATCGTAGTCATTTCTAGTGTTTTTTATCCCAAAAGGCATTGTAACCACCTCTCGACTAATTTTAGGGTGGTGTGCTGTGCTATCAGAGGCTATGGTTTAGGAGTGTATACACAAATACGATGTTCATCGGTTTCTATTCCTAGCTCACTCGTCAATCTGGAGAATCGTATGCAATTCAAGCTCCGTTTCGGTCTCGCTGCTCTGGCAGTCGCTATCGTCGCTATGACACTGCCGACATTGGCCCAGAACAATGAAATTCAGCCCGCGCCCCCTTCCATTGGCGCGGATGTCCCAGTCACCTATTTTGGCCCGCCCCCTTCCAGCGTTCAGAAAGAACTCATCGGCCCCTATCAACTGCTCAAGGCCGGGACAATTGATCTGGAAGCGCTTACCATCACTCTGCCACTGTACAAGGGGCAGATGAAAAGTGGTGAAACAGTCTGGTATATCCTGACTGATACCAACGATAAGGGCAACGCTGATGCACTCGGCCTGAATTTTTCGGGTAAGTTGACGTATGCCGATGTTGGTAACGCCGTTCGTCCTGCCGTGCTGGAAAAAGACCAGAGTGTGACCTTTGAACGCGGCGCTGTCGATTTCTCGCCCGAACATACCATTACACCGGGCGATGCGCCTGATTTCTTCCCGCCCAAGTCTTTCACCCCTGGCGCAGTGGGCGATGCAGGTTACAGCCCGCTGATGAAGCTGACCAACGCAGGTGGTTTTGTCTACAATGCGCCTGTCGTGGCCTATAATGTGAGTGCCGATGCGCTGGATGCATTCTGCGAAGGCAAGCCCGACTATAAGATGGTTCATGACAAAGTTGCTAAAATTTGCCCCAAAGATGGCACAGTGACTCTGTCTCTGACCCTGGGCTTCAGCTTTGCTCGCCCGGTTCTTTACCTCAGCACCGATGCCAGCGTTGACCTGGCCGCTGCGATGGAAGGGGTGACACTCGCTCCCGGCATGGTCGATATCGCCGTTGGTGGTGATGACAGCTTCAATAGTGCCGTTGAGCGTCTCTTCCCCGTTGTGAATGGCCCTATGGGTAAGGAGAACCCACAGCGTCAGGGCTTCAACAGCGCCCTTGCCGGTGAAGGCGGCCCGCTCAACACCCTGGGAGGCATCCCAACCATCGCCACCGATTACAGCCCGATGTGGGACTTGAATCCGGTTGTGTGGACGAAGGATGCCATCGACAAAGGCTATCGTTCGCGTGTTACCGAAGAATTCTTTATCCTCGGCCTCGTTGAAAAAGGCTGGATGACAGGTCTTGGCGGCGGCAAATTCGGTTCCGTCGGCATCATCGTCAACTGCCCTGTCGTCTACCGCTTCCTCTAATCGTCAATGTGTTTGGGGAGAGGCAATAAGTCGTTCTCCCCAACACCATCTGACAGCCCTCACGACTCTCGCTTCTCTCCTTACGCACTGGAGAAAGTTTTCCCTCTAGCCCTTTGCACCAGAAATTTCTATCCTTACGGTCTTTGTCGCATCCAACCCGTGAGTCCCGTTATGCTCAAACGCCTGCTTTGCCTTCTCCTGCTGTGTGTCCTCGGCGTCACTCTGACCGCCCAGGACAGCACGCCCATCCCTGACGCAGACATTGCTGTTATGCTCAAACGCCTGCACGACACGCCGACCTACATCAATTTCAGCACCGACACCGTGAAAGAGATTTACGCACGCGGGCAAAAACTGGGTAATCGCGCTCCGGTCTTCACCACCCTGGGCGACAGCGATACGGCCCAGGGCGCGTTTTTGCGTCCGATGGGCATGGGCACACATCCGGGCTTTTACTGCGATCTGGGCGATCACAGTGACCTGCAAGCGGCGCTCGATTTTTACTCGTCTGTGCCGCCAAAGACGGGCATCTCCAACTCGTTCAACAACACCAGCCTCACGGCCCACCAAGCGTTCAGCGCTGTGACGATGTTCGATCCCTGGTGGGCCGAATCGCAGTCCGCCGAATGCAAGGTGGGCGAGACGCCAATTGACTGTGAGTATCGTCTTGTGCAACCCGCCAGCGCGATTGTCATGTTCGGCCTGATCGATGTGCAGTTTTTCAGCGTGGATGAGTACAAGGCGAATATGGGCCAGATCATCCAGCACTCCATCGATGCCGGGGTGATTCCGATTCTGTCTACCTTCGTCGTGCTGGAAGAAAATCCCAAGCAGGATTGGCGCACCTCGATTGTGTTCGACAACGCCCTGCTCGATCTATCGGAGGAGTATCAGGTTCCCTTGATCAATTTGTGGCGCGAGGTGCAGGTGCTGCCCAAAAAAGGTATCAGCGCGGATGGGGCGCACCTAGGCTATCCAGCCAGCGGCTTCTGCGATTTTACGGGCGCACAGGAGACATATGGTGGTGTGCTGCGCAACTTTCTCACGCTCACAGCCCTCGATATGCTGCGGCGCGAGGTGTTTGAGCCTGACGCGCCCATGCCGACTCCATCGGGATGACATAAGCCCCTCCTTGCATAAGCAGGGAGGGGTTTGGATGAGCTATCCTCCTTCGCTGACCTTCATGTCTGAGAATATGGCCTGTCCTGCACCAGGCGTCACGGGCCAGAACGTCGTCAGATACACCTCGATCTCCTGGGGGAAGACCTGATTCTGGTCGCTCGTGACCTCACGCCAATCATCGCCGTTGACGCTGTATGACAACGTAAACTGCGCCCCCACCCGTTCAATTTTCAGGTACACATCCTGTTCACCTTCAAAGGGAAGCGAGTTGATCACGCTGGTTGTGCCTTTGGTGTCGGCGACCACATCCACTGTCATTCCGCTGCGCTGGATGCGAATCCAATTGTTAGGGTTCTGCGCCGCCCGAATGCCCAACGCCGCGCCATCTTTGTCGCCCAGGGGCGTAAACGTCAGCTTGACCTGTGCCATGACATCGCCTGTAACGGGATAGGCCAGAATCGGCGCAGTGGTTGTCGTATCACGCTGATCGGTCAGCGTATCAGCGAGCAGTGACAGTGTATTGGTGGCAGTATCAATGAGGTGAACCATCGATGTTGAACTGCCCTGATAAAATTTCCAGATTGGGCTGAATGTAAAGGGATCATCGGCAGCAGCGAAGGGCAAATATTCTGAGCCAAGCATTTGATAGGCCGCCGCCATATCACGCACTGCCCGCCGAATCTGACTGGGACAGGCGCTGTGTTCCTGCACCCAGGCGCTGATATCAGTGGCGACAGCGTAGGACGTAATGACCGCCTCCCGTGTACACACAACATCCTGTGCAACCAGCGGCAGAACACCTGTGAACAGCGCCAACAGCAAGACTATGAAAAAACGACGCATCATGTTTCCTCCAATTGTTGATGTACTTCATCATAAATCACTTTGTGAGGCAATCTGTGCCGGGAGGTTACCGGACGATCCAATTCTCACGAGGTTATCAGGAGAGAAGGATTGTCTGCAATCTCAACGCTCGCTGTCCGTTCTCTGAGCAACTGCGGCGCGAGGTGCAGACGCTGCCCAACAAAGGCATCAGCGCGGATGGAGCACACCTGGGCTATCCGGCCAGCGGCTTCTGCGATTTTACGGGCGCACAGGAGACGTATCATGCTCCCTTGTCTCAGCGTATCTGCTATACTGCCCTATCCCCATGTCATTTTATGATCAAGGGGTGACAGAACAGGGGGTTCCATGACATCATAGGCGGCATATTATCCACAAGCAAAGATGTGTGCGCGTTGAAAAAGCCTCCTCTCCCCCAAAGTGTGGTCTATGGGTCGACACACCTCACGTATGATATCATCCATTCACGGCGCAAGACTTACGGCATTCGCGTCTATCCCGATGGCCGCGTGCAGATTAGCGCCCCACTGCGGGCATCGCAGGCGGATATTGCCGAGGTCGTGCTCAAGCGGGCGGCCTGGATTGTGAAGCATCAGCAAAAATTCCAGACCAATCCCCGCCCCACAGTACAATCGCGCCAATACGTGAACGGTGAGATGTACCGTTATCTGGGCGAATCGTATACGTTGGAGGTGGTGCAGGGACGGCCTGAAAATGTGACCTTGAGCGATAAGCACCTGATCGTCACGGTGACGCAGGCCGACGATATGCGCCGCACTGCCGCGCTGATTGACCGCTGGTATCGCCAGCAAGCGGCGCACCTGTTTGCCGAACGCATGGCCGTGTGCTTCCCGCAGGTGGCCTTTATGGGGGTGGCGATGCCGCCGATCAGCCTGCGAATGATGAAATCACGCTGGGGGTCATGCAGTTCCAATGGCAAGGTCACGCTCAATATCAAGCTGCTGTCCGCGCCGCTGGATCTGATCGATTATGTGATTCTGCATGAGCTGTGCCATCTGAAAGAGTTGAATCACAGCATGCGATTTTATGCCCTGATGGATCGTGTGCTCCCCAATTGGCGCGAGTGCCGTAAACGTCTCCGCAGCATCGCCGCAGCGTGACAGATGCAACGGAGAGAGGTCAGTAGGCTTTCTTACATTATTGACGGGCATGTGGGCTAATTGATGATTACGCTGAGGGATTGCCGCTCGCAATTTGCCCTCTTATCCCCCAGAGGCTATAGACATGACACACACGCACGAAGACCACGTAAGCATCCCCATCCCTGAAGGGAGGGGCTTTTAGCCCTAGTGCTTACCAGACTTGGCCTGAAAAGGCTCCGTTAGAGACGAATACATAGGCACTTCGGAATGCCTCACCAGTTCCG
>DAOTUR010000094.1:0-8526 GCA_034436915.1 Anaerolineae bacterium | reverse complement strand
TGGAGAGCGTTTTCCGTAGGGGCACGATGCATCGTGCCCCTACAAAAGACCAAACAGGGCGTTACGATCAAGACGATGGCTCAAAAACAGCATGATGACCCTGTTTTAAGATTACAAATTCCATTATCAAACGGCTTCTCAGTCTCACGATGCGTGTGCAGGTTTACACCCAATCGAAAGCGCATATAGGCAGATCAGGGACGTGCCATCATCGCCCGGAGAATCCCGGATTGAGGTCGTCGTCCAGGGCGGTAAAGCGCATAAAGGCCCGCTCCTGGGGTGTCATATCTGGGGGATATTCGCTCTGATCATACGACTCAAGGATGCGATAGCCCTCTTTGATATAGCCGCGAATGGTGTGCAGGCTGATGCCCATCTCGTGGGCGGCCAGATGCGCGGGCATCCCTTCGATCACACACAGCTCAATCGCTTGGCGAATGCGATCTGTCATCTCAGGGTACTGGCGCTGATCCGGCAGAATCGCCGCCCGTGCCAGCCGCAAATTGGCGAGGTGCGGGGCGACACGCGCAATGCTGTGTGTCACGACCAGTTCATGCGTCAGGCCGTAGACGATGGCAGCGGCGATCTGCATCCGCACCTCCTGCTTGAGCAGATAGGCACGAACACCCGCATCGGCGGCAGCGCGGATGAGATCGGCATCGACAATCTGCGCCATGCACACGATCATGATTTGCGGGTTGTAGTGACGGGCTTTGGCAATCGTCTTGTGCAGGCCCTCGACGCCGCCCAGATGATCCGCATCCATCAACAGGACATCGGGCTGCTCAACGGCAGGCAGGTCGCCAAGATAAGCCCAGAGTTCAGCCGGGTGTTCGGCCAGAAACATCACCCGTGTCCGGCGATCCCATGCGAGATAGCCGTTGAGTGATTGGAGGGCGAAGAAATCCGTATCGAGGACGACGACTCGTAAATCTACCGCGTCAATCGAAGACGACATATGGCAGTGCCTGCTGTGAATGAGCGACCTATTCACCACAGTTTAAGCACAAATGAGCCATCATGCAACACACAAGCGCAAAGTGAGGCAAACGATTTAGAGTTTCCACTGCGGCGGATGATGCCGCCCGCGCCATAACAGCCCCATCGGATAGCCGAGCATCTTTGCCACATCGCCGACAACACGAATAACAGGCACAAGACTCGCGGCATACACACGATCAAAAAGCGTTGTTTGTGGCAGCGCCTTGAGGACAGTTGAGAGGCGGCGGTAAGGGGTGCGAATATACAGCGCCCCACCCAGCAGCAGCAGCGCAAACAGAGGATGTACAAACAGCATCAGCCCGATGAGCACAGGCAGCGCCACGAGATAAATTGCGTAGCGAATCGCGTGCCGCCGCCGCCACAGATCAGCTTTGCCATCGCCGCGGGCATAGCGGTAATACTGCTTATAAAAACTCATCAGCGTCGGGCGCGGGCGAAAATGCGCTGTCGCCTGCGGCACAAACGCAAACGGCGGCTGCGTGGCCTGCAAGCGCAGATCAAAGATCAAATCTTCGCAGTAATCGAGCCATTCGGGATAGCCGCCCACCTGCACAGCGGCCTCACGGCGCACTGCGACACTGCGGCTGCTCGGCAAAAATGTCTTCGGATTAACTTCGCTGACGAGCGGCAGTGTTGTTGCGCCCAATGCCGCTTCAAATATCGTTTGCGGATCAGCACGAAAAAAGCCCGCCGAGACGGTGCAGGCCGGATCATCAAGCAGAGGCTGTGTGATCTTTTCCAGCCAATCGCTGTCGAGGGTGACGCCCGCGTCTGTAATGGCGATGATGTCGCCTGTGGCCGCGGCCAATGCCACATTGCGCCCGCGACTGATATTGCAGCCGGGTTCGATCAGCACGCGCAGCGGCAGAAGTGCTTCATAGCGGCGCAAAATGGCAACGGTCTGATCGCGGCTGCCGCCATCGACGATGATAATTTCGTCGGGCTGGCGCGTTTGCTGCTGGATGGTGTCCATGAGGCGGTGAATATTGTCGCCTTCATTGAGGACGGTGGCAATGAGTGTGATGGTCATAACAAGCCTATTGATATGGATTATATGTCCCCTCACCTCCCGGCCTCCTCTCCCACAAGGGGAGAGGAGGTGAAGAGCGCGGCGCAAAAGCCCCTCTACCACGCAGTGGGAGAGGGGTTGGGGTGAGGGATCGGTAAAAATTATTGTGCCTGATACTTTGCCAGCACATCATACATGGGCGTGGTGCTGGCGATACGTCCATCGATGGTCATATTCAGCAGATTGGTGTGGCCCCATTTGGTCGGCACACCGTCCAGCGCGAAGATCGACACACCAATCACACGCGGATCGCGCAGCCAGGGCGTCCAGCCTGTGTCCGGCAAATCGGGATAGCGCCCCTCGTTGCCCCCCATCGCCAGATCAAAATAGGCCGCGACCTCGGCCTGCGTGGGATAGCCTTCGCCCGCATCGTCGCCGCCTTCCATCTCCGAGGCGTAACGCCAGCCTGTCTCGGTGATGAGGACGGGCAGCGGAGAGACGCCAAACGTGGACAGCTTCCACAATTCCCATTCATAGCTGTTGATGCCGCGATTTTTTACGCCTTCCGGCACAATGGGCGCGGGCAGACCTCGGCGCGAATCGACCTGATACAGCGTATTCCAGGGTGGCTCACGAAAAGCGCCGAGCGGATAGGGATGGCTGTTCCACACATCGAACAGGCGAAAGACGCCCGGCACAGTCTGCTCCATCTGATCCATGTATGTACCAGCGGCCATGTACGCATAGCCCGTTTCGATCTTTTCGCCATAGGTTTCAGGCGCGTAGTGATCCAGCGCGGCATTCAGGATGAGAATGTTGGGTACAACCGCCCGCAGGATCGGGATGGTATCGGCGACGAAACGGGCATATTCGGCGGGATCAGGCTTCCCCCCCCATTCCAGGCCGTTGTTCGTCTCATTGAGCAGGACGACATACGGCGTCAGGCCATGCCAATCCATCGCGCTGAGAAAACGGGCATAGCTGCGGGCGAGGCTGGTGTAATGGCCGTCAGCATCTTTGTGGGGAACGCGCCAGAAGCGATCCTGACGATGGAAGGTCGTGGACAGGCGAAACACAGGCGTCATCTCATATATGGCGCACAGATCGAGGAAATACTGCCAGTAGTGCGGGCGCAGATCATTGCTGCGAACGACCTGCACCGCGATCCCACCTTTGCCCACGATGCGATCCGCCGCCTGGAAATGTTCATCCCAGAGGGCGGTTTCCCACGACTGACGCCCATCATCCAGGAGAAAATGGATGCCGACCTTTGACGGGTCGGGCGCATTGAGCGCGATGGGCGTGAGCGTGGGCAGCGGCATCACGGCTGTCGGTGTGACGGGCAGCGGCGCACGATGGGCTGAGTCCCACGCCGCCCCGATGAGCGTCCCAATGCACAGTAGGCCGATGGCAATCCAGATGAGAATCGCACCGCGCCGCCGCCATTGACCGTACTGAGAAATGAGCGATTGACCGAGATCCGGTTCTGGCGTGTTGTGTGTCATGCGGTCTATCCTAATGGCGGGCGTGAGATGAGTCGAGTGGAAATTATCGGCCAAACCCATACACCTCATGGAGAACAGTTTTAAAAGACAAATGATGAGATTGGTGTTTTGGGCGCAGCACGCTGCGCCCCTACAGGGTATTTGTAGGGGCGAGTCATGACTCGCCCCATATACAGCAACTTAAGGGTTTTTGTGCTCATTGTGAGCCAAAGATGTGGCAAAAGCGCTTGCGCCAGGGACTGAAAGTCCCTGGCTCCCGTCTTGCAGGGTCGAAAACCCCGCCCAAACACGCGCCAACAGACTGTTTCAGCGGGACTTTCAGTCCCACAAAAGGCAAGGCAGGGGTTTTCAACCCCTGACGACAGGGCATAAGAGAGATCAAGCAGGTTCGATTTTCTTAAGTTGGTGCATATGGGGCGAGTCATGACTCGCCCTATCTTTTCTTAAAACATCAAATCATTATGAAGTCTTCCCCTCTTCCCCATAAGAGACACGCTGAACAGGGCAAGAGTGCCATCTGTGCGAGTCGTTTTCCAAACCGTAGGTAAATCGTCGGTCTACACATGCGGGCATCTGTGCTAAGATGACCCTCGTTTTGTTGTTGTGATTTTGGAGTTCTCCTGTGAAATATGGGTCTTTTCTGATCGGCGCACTGAGTCTTATCGTGATGGGCATGATCGCATTTGCGCTGCCCGCCGCCCCACTCTCCGCGCAATTCGTGACCAATACGCCCTCGCCCGCTGACCTGGGCACAGCGCCGACTCTCGCCAGCGTTTCGATCCAGGCGACACCTCTTGCACCAACAACTGAGGCACAGTCTGCTGCCACCCTGCAATCAGCCAGCGCCACACCCAATGACGCGCTGCCACCTCAGCCTGTCATCTACAATGCGCCGGAATGCCACTATGTCGTAGGGCAAAAGACGAGCGATGCCTGTATCGCCCTGATGCAAACCTATTCTGCGCCGGATGTGACGGATATCCAGATCGATGGTGTCACACTCAGCCAGTACAGCTTCTGGAAATTGCAGCCCGGCCAGGATGTCACCAAATACGACGCGCCCAACGGCAACGCCATCGGCACGATTCCAGTGGGCTTCAATTTCATCAACGCTGTCGATAGCAGCGTGGCGGGTTGGCTGGAAGTCGAGGGCGGCGGCTGGATTCAGCGCGATTTTGCGACGTCACGCAATGCCTCCACCTTCACGGGCGTCACGCTGCCGCCAAACTGGTCACAGCCGTTTGGCTGGGTACTCGATACAACGGGCATCTACGCCTCGCTGACGCCGGGCGGCGAATCGACCAAAGACAGCGGCCTCATCCCACTGCATTATGAGCGCTACAACATCTATGCCGAAGAGATCGACAGCGAGGGCTGGAAGTGGTATCTGGTCGGCCCGAATCAGTGGGTGAAGCAGGTGTATATGGCCGTGATTCAGCCGATGCAGCGCCCGGAGACCGTGCGTGGCCGCTGGGTGGCTGTCGATCTGTTTGAGCAGACGCTCATCGCCTATGACGATGATACGCCCATGTTTGCCACGCTCATCAGCAGTGGCTTGCCCAGCCATGAAACGAATGAGGGCGTATTCCAGGTGTGGGCAAATGTACCAAGCGATCATATGTCGGGCGGGACGGGCGCGCCGGATGCCTATGCGCTGCAAAATGTGCCCTGGGTCATGTACTTCGATGGCGGGATCAGCTTACACGGCACGTACTGGCACGATACGTTTGGCTATCGGCGCAGTCATGGCTGCGTCAACCTGAGCATCAGTGATGCGCGTTGGGTGTATAACTTCCTTCAGGCAGCCCCGACCAAAACCGATAAGGGCGATCCCTCGCTGCAAGTCTTCGTCTATTCGACGGGCGAATATCGCAAGGGCGATAACAAGTAATCTGAGCTTGTGCTTTTCACCCTCACCCCAGCCCCTCTCCCACTGCGTGGTAGAGGGGCTTTTGCGCCGTAATTGTTCACCTATCCATGAGAAAAAATCTCTGGTAGGGGCGCGATGCATCGCGCCCTGATGCTAAATTCCTTACACATCACCAGGGCACGATGCATCGCGCCCCTACTCACAATCCATATGAATAGCTGAATAAGATGCTTTTGCTCCCTCTCTACGAAGTGGGGAGGGGTTTCTAGCGCAGCATCAATGGGAACGTGACGTACACCTCAACCAGCGCGGCAAGGATCAGGCACGGGATAATCACGCCCACCGTCAGCTTGATCGTGTCGCCAAACGCGACCACCACCGCATGACCGACGGTCTCGCCCTGTGGCGGACGTGTCACCACTGCGCCCAGACGGAAGGCGATGGCTGTCCCTAGCAGCACCGTCGGCAGTTCGATCACACCATGCGGGATGAGCGCGACGAGATACACGCCGAGATCGCTGCCCGACAGGATGAGCTGGCTGAAGATATAGCCAAGCACCACATACACTGTCGGCGTCATGACCAATGCCATCACTCCAAAGCTGAAGAACGCCAGGATCGTCGCCGCCAGCAGCACGCGCAGATTGTTGGTGAGGATGAACCAGAACGCCTGCTCCTGGATTTTCGGCGTCAGAACATCGCGGATGATATCCATGCTCTTGGGTGAGAGCGTGCCCTGCGGCAGCACAATGCGCCACTGCGGAGCGAAGCCCAGGCCAAAGCCCGCGATGAACGCAATGAGTGAGACAGCTAACGTCACAAAGGCGGCTGTCTTGTATTTACGCAAGCTGTAGGGGATAGCGCGGGTATACCACTCCTTGAGGTTACGGGCCGGTGTCCCGTCATCATCCACCGCCCGAATATAGCGGCCAATCTTTCTCAGCGTGCCGGAGATATTCATCGAATCGAGATTGCGACCCAATAATTCTTCTCGATTGAAGATGGTATTGCCGATCCGCAAGAACATCACCGCGACCACGAACATCCCCGCCAGCACCGCCCACAGCGATCCGACGCCATAGGGCGAGATGACATCCGGCGCGAGAAACATCAGAATGCTCTCCGCGTTGATGAGCAGTGTCATCGGGATGATGATGAAGCTGGCGAGCAGATTGGCAGCGCGGGTGCTGGTCGCCTGACTGCTGACGACGACAGCGCCCGTGACCATGACGAGTGCCTGCGCGATGGTCAGCAGGAAGATTTGCACCACCAGCATGGCCTGCGGACGCCATTGCAGTTGTCCCGTGAGCAGCGACAGAAGATACACCATCATGCCACCAAAGCTGGCGACCAGCGGCGGGATCATGGCGGAGAGCGTCTTGCCGATATACAGTTCAGTATTTGTGAGCGGCGTGCTGAGCAGCGGCTCAAGACTGCGGCGCTCTTTCTCGCCGACAAATGTTTCGAGCGCAATCACCAGCGAGATTGAAATCGGGAAGAAGCCCACGATCATGAGCAAAAATGGAATGGTGCGCTCGCCCACGAGTTCCGCGCCGTAGCCGCGCAAGAAGTTCGAGAAGCCGGACGCGACCCACTGCGCCAGAAACGGGAAGAAAAACGTCAGGATGATGATCGGGGCGATGATGCGCCAATCGCGGAAGCTGTCGCGCACTTCGCGCCGCGTGATGATCAGGGCGTTGCTCAGCGTCAGGTGGATGCTCTTGGACGGCACAGGCTCATGCTTGCGCTTCTCGCTGTCGAGCAGCAGGCTGTCAATCTCCGAGGCGTGTGAGGTGGTGGAAAGGGTGGTCATTTTATGATCCTTTGTGTGGGATGATTACAGGCTTTTCATCGGACGAACGGCTTCATCTTCTTCCATAATGCGGAGATAAATCTCCTCCAGCGAACTGCTCATGAGCGTTAAACTCACCACCTCAACTCCCAGGCCAATCAGCCGACGCATCAGCGCGGGATTGATGGCGGACGGGTCGGGGGCGCTGTATTGCAACCAGTCCTCGCCGGAGTCGCAGATCGTCACCATATCGCCGATATCTTTGCTCAGGCCGTTCAGCGGGCCGTTGACGCGCAGCTCAACGCGCTGCTCTGCGCCCATCTGCTGCGCCAGTTCCGTCATTGTGCCCTGGGCAATGATGCGCCCATGCCGAATGATGGCGATGCGATTGGCGAGGGTCTGGGCTTCTGTCAGGTTATGTGTCGTGATGAGGAAGGTGCGTGATTCGTGCTGCAAATCGATAATCGCATCGCGCACCTGTTTGGCGCTCTGAGGGTCCATTGCAGACGTTGGCTCATCCAGCAGCAGCACAGGCGGCTGATGCAGCAGCGCCCGCACCAGGGCCAGCTTTTGCTTCATGCCTTTGCTGTAATCGCCTACGCGCCGATTCATCGCCTCTGTCAGGCCAAAGCGTTCCAGCAGTTCCCGCGCATGGGCTTGGCGCACAGGCTTGGCAATGTGATAAATCTCGCCAAAGAAATCGAGATATTCCAGCGCTTTCATGCGCTCATACAAGCCGTGCTGTTCCGTCAGCACCCCCACCGAGGCCCGCACCTTCTCAGCGTCCTTCACCACATCGTAGCCCGCGATTCGTGCTGTACCGTGTGTGGGCGCAAGGATCGAAGTCATCATCCGCACAGTGGTCGTTTTACCCGCCCCATTCGGCCCAAGCAGGGCCAGGACTTCGCCCGCCCCTACACTGAGTGTCACCCGATCCACCGCGAGAAAGTCGTCAAACTCTTTGGTCAAATTCTGTGTTTCAATCATGTCGTCGCCCTACTCGTTATCTCATCTGTTTGCATGATATATCTAAATTCGATGTATCGTCAATAAAGATTTTGTTTTGCTCGTTATTTTTCATAACAATTTTACTGTGGGGAGTAGAGATTGAAGCATAACGGATGGGGCAATCGCGTCAAATCGTAATCTTTTGAAATTGAGTTCACAATCGTGGGGGCGCAGCGTGCTGCACCCTTAATATGGGTATCCGTCACAGGGGCGCAGCGTGCTACGCCCCATATACACCAACTTAAGGATTTTGAGCCATGTCAATAACCGTCCCATCCGCATATGACATGGCAAGATCGCTTGCGCCAGGGACTGAAAGTCCCTGTCTCCCGTGTTGCGG
>DAOTUR010000093.1:0-7265 GCA_034436915.1 Anaerolineae bacterium | reverse complement strand
CTCGCCTTTTTCAGGCAAATTTGATCCCAAAAATCGGTTTACAAAAGGTCACAAAGTGTCAAATTTTCGCCAAAATCCTGCTTTTTCACACACTCTGAATTTTGGCGAAGGTATTGATCGTATGAGCCAGAAATCGCGCTCAATCCATTTGGCATAAAGGCGACTGTACCCGTTTTGTCCGTATGCCCTTCAAACCGACGAATGACAGCGCCTGTCGCAATATCCCACAAAATCAATGTGCCATCCCATGACGCGGACAGTGCTGTGAGTCCGTCTGGGCTGAACTCCACCCAATCTACCGATGCTGTATGTCCCTCAAAAATACGGATCGTTCCCGGCGCATAGGTGGCTTCACTCAAGGCAACCTGCGCCCGTGATGAACTCGGATCGATTGTGACTGCCTCCATCGCCAGGGCAATCGCTTGATCGGTATTGCCATTCGCCAGTGCCGCCTGTGACCCCCCAATCAGCGCCAGATTCTGCGCCTCTGCCTCATTTTGCTGTGCTTCCGCCGCATTATGCTGTGCAATTTGACTCTGATTGATGGCGAGACCAATCAACCCTGCTGCAACGACGAGGGCGGCAAACATGACTCCCACCAACATACGCAGGAAGCGTACCGAACGCTGTTCGAGCGCTTTGACTCGGGCCTGACGTTCGATTTCTGTCTTCTCTTCCAGCATTCGATTTGCGATGCTGGCTTTCAGATAGGCATGTTCCGCCTCGGTGAATGCAAGTTTGGTCTCTGCCATCCATTTCTCAAATTGCCCCAACCGTGCGCCGTGTGCGAGAAAGCTGCTGTCCTGTTTCGACGTGCGCCATTCTGCCGCCATGCTGCCAAGCTGACGTTGCAGCTTGATTTCATCGCGGCTTTCCGTCAGCCAGTTGCGTAGTCTCTCCCATACCCGCAGAATCGCTTCGTGGGCGACCTCCACAGTTGGCGTGCGTGTCCCCGGATCGTTGTCCAGCGAGAGCAGGCGGTATTCTGCATACGTATCAATGACCTCATCCATGACATCGGGATTGAGTGCGATGGCAAGGAGTTCAGAGCGCGTCACACGGCGGCGCGTGTCTTCCACGCCTTCGCCAAGCGTCACCAGCCGTAGAAACATCTGCCGCGCTGCTTCCTGGCTCACCGCATCGAAGTCCAGATACATCGTATCAGCCCGCCGTGCCAGTGCGCCAACTGAGCCGCCAATCGCATCATAGGCACTGCGGGTCAGCATCCGTCCCTGGCGCTTTTCAAATAATTCTGTGAGGGCATATTGCAGCAGCGGTAGAGCACCAGCCTGATAATTCACTTCGGCCACAATCGACGCGACCAATCCCGGCTCAAAGGTGACACCCGCGTGTTCAGCAGGTTTGCTGATCGCTCGTTCGAGTTCCTGGACGGAGAGGGGCAGCACAGTTTCCATGCGTGACCGAATAAGCTCACCAAAATCAGCATAGTGCAGCGGACGGTCATAAAAATCAGCGCGTAAGGTGATGACGATGCGGACACGGCTGCGCGGTTCGCTGACAGCAGTGTACAGTAGATCGAGAAAATGGACACGGGCCGCTTCATTTTCGAGCAGCGTGAACACTTCTTCAAACTGATCAATCACCAGAACCAGTTCAGTGTCATCGCTAGGTAAAATCAACTGTGCGGCACGGATCAGCCCCCGTCTATCGCGTGACAACTGCTCATTGAGGCTGCCGGACTGATTGGCGGCAATGCGGGTGAGGGCAATTTCAAGTTCATCCAGGGGATGCGCTCCGGGAAGCATCTCGATGACGAACCACTTTTCTGAGCCGGGCAGTTCACCGCGCCATAAAGCCGGAATCAGCCCGGCTTTGACAAGGCTGGACTTGCCGCTGCCGCTTGGCCCAATGATGGCGAGGAAGCGTGCATATTCATGCGTTTCTTCCAGGCGCTTCACCAGTTTGGTTGTGACAGCCTCGCGTCCAAAGAAATCCTGGTTGTCGGCGGACTGGAAGGCCCGCAGCCCTTTATAGGGGTTTTCCGGTTGAAAATCTTCTGTCGGAATAGGGACAACTGAGACATCATCGGATGGTTTCGTTAACAAGTTCAACTCACGCGCCCGCACCATCGCCTGCACACGGCTGCGAACCCCCAGCTTGGTATAAATCTGATTGACATACCATTTGACGGTGCTGAGTGTTACGGTCAGTTTTTGGGCAATTTCTTTATTAGACAGGCCCTCAATGACGAGATGCAGCACCTCCTGTTCGCGCTGAGTGAGAAGCTCAACAGCGTTTGTGGGTCTGCGATTTATGCCGATAGCCTCGCGGAAATCTGCCGCGAACGCGAGCGCATCTGGATAGCGGTTATCAGGATTTTTAGCGGTTGCTTTCTGAATGACACGATTGACCTGTGGCGCGAGGGCCGCGTCAAGCGTTGTAATGTCTGGGAGAGGGTCGTTGATGTGCTTAAAGAGTTGTTCTATAGGAGAAAAATTTTGAAACGGGTGGTGTCCCGTAATCACTTCATAGAGAGTGACGCCCAAGCTGTAAATATCAGTGCGAGAGGTGATCGGTTGGCTGCGGGCTTGTTCGGGAGAAATGTAATCCAGCGATCCCATAATGGCATCGGGCTGTGTATCGTTGCCGGGCAAGTTCAGATCTTTGGCGATGCCAAAGTCGGTCAGATACCCGTTACCATCCTCATCAAGCAAGATATTGCCGGGCTTGATATCACGATGAATCACCTGGTTACGGTGGGCCAGCGAAAGCGCTGCACTGATTTGATCGAGCAGGAGAGCGGCAGAACGAAGATCATAGGGGCCTTTTTGCAGGGCATCACGCAGACTGCCACCGCGCAGCCAGCGCATGACCAGATATGCGCCCTGCGGATCGCGCCAGTAGTCATAGAGCGGTGTGATGTGAGGATGCTCCAGCCGTGCGACGATCTGTGCTTCGCCCTCAAATCGGCGGATGAATTCAGGCTGATTTGCCAGTCCTGGCAGGATCACCTTGATAGCGACTTCCCGCCCTACCGTACTTTGAAATGCGCGATAAACAGCTCCAAAGCCGCCTGCACCGATACGTTCTCGTAATTCATAGCCCTTGATGTTATGGGATATAATTGTGTCCACTGTCTATCTCCCCCTCAATGCTGATAGCTGCATTATAGGGCTGATCAGCGGCCACAAGAGATATCCCGAACTTTTTCCCACCCCTGGAAGTGAGCACAAGTTCTCTTCATCAGAACGTTTAATCGGCTATTTGGGGTAAACCTCCCGTCGCTGCCTTTTGGAGCAACATCGTTGATAATCCGTTATACATAGTTGATGTTAGGAGGCAGGACGAAGAGCACTCTCTTCACCGTGTGACGTTTCAAAAGCTATACCTTACATACACAGTTACGCTGCATCAGTTCCATAAACCTCCTTGCAATTCCGCTGGGCAAATCCGTCACTGGACTCCTTAACGTACTTTAATTCCCGCTTATGAAGTCTTCCGCCGTGATCTCAAGATTATTGGCAGTTTCGCTGTCAATCGCACCTTCCCGCAAAGCATCGCCCTAGCGCGTCAAGGTGCATTTCAATCTCTAAAACGGGTTGTTCTGCTATTTGATAGGGGAGATGTTATTTCTGAGGCATATCTCCGCACATAATTTGATCACGCCACTCATCAGACGATGGGCGGCATAATTGTTTTCTTCATAGTTCTGTTAGTGCCCGTTTTTGACCTACGCCCGCTTCTTTTGCGGCTGAGATTGCGCCTTCGCCTGGGCTTTGGCGCGGCGGGCCGCATCACGCGCCGCCTGTTCTGCTTTCAGACGCAGGCGCTCGGCTTTTTGCTGCTGATAATCGTTGTAGCCGCCGATGTACTCGCTCAAAGACCCATCCTCAATCTCAACGATGCGATCCGCCAGACGTTCAAGGAAATAGCGATCATGCGAGATGGTGAGGATCGTGCCTTGAAAGTCATCGAGCGCATTTTCCAGCACTTCACACGAGGTAATATCCAGATTATTGGTCGGCTCGTCCAGCAGCAGGAGATTGGGCTGCTGCAAAACCAGCACTAACAACTGCAAGCGGCTGTGTTCGCCGCCGCTGAATGAGCCAATCGGTTGGCGCGTTTGCTCATAGGTGAAGGCAAATTTCAGCAGCTTGCTCACAGCGGTTCCCTCATTCATGGGGGCAATGCTGCGGATCAGGTCGATGGGGGTGCGGCCTTTCCATGTATTCAATGTCTCATGACGCTGGGCATAGTAGCCGATGCGCGTGCTGTTGCCCACTTTGATGAAGCCCGACAGCGGTTCATATTCGCCCAGAATCAGCTTGAACAGCACTGATTTTCCCGCCCCATTGCGCCCAATCAGCCCAACACGTTCCCCATGACGCACCATCAGATTGAGATCGAGCAGCAGTAGGTCTTGATTGAAGCCCATCGCCACATTCACCAACTCAATCGCCTGCGAACTGCCGCGTCCGCCGGCAATTTGCAAATCCATATGGCGGCGCTCTACCACAGCCTCCACCAGATCGCCACTGGCCTCCATCCGCGCCAGCATCTTGCGCCGTGACGCCGCCTGCCGTGCATGACGCTCACTCAGATCGGCTTTGGCCTTCTCCTCCCACTCTTTGACCATCGCCTCAATACGGGCGATCTCGCGCTGTTGGACCAGATGCATCTTCTGCTGGCGAATGCGCCGCAGTTCACGCTCGACAGTATACGCCGAGTAATTGCCAACATAGTTCTCCAGCTTGCCATCGGCCAGCTCCGAAATTTGTGTGACAACCGCATCCAGCAAATAGCGATCATGCGACACCAGCACAACCGCGCCGCGATACTGGCGGATAAAGGCTTCCAGCGCGGCTTTCGAGGTCAGATCAAGATGATTGTCAGGCTCATCCAACAGCAGGATATCAGGCGACCATGCCGCCAATCGTGCCAGGGCGACAAGCTTGGTTTGCCCTCCGCTCAGCGCCGCAACGGGTAACTCCCACAGGTCAGGGGTGATACTCAACTTCACCAGCAACTCACGCACCAGCGAGACCTGACGATTGGCATCAAGGCGCTCGCAGCGGGCCAGCGCCACCTGCTGATCTTCCAGGGCGTTGGTGAGGGCCTCAACGTCGTTGTAAACAGATGGATTCGACAGGCGGGCTTCGCTGGCGTCAAGAGTCGCCAGCGCCTCTGCCAATTCCGGTGAAGGCTGTGCCGCCGCCTCAAATACTGTGCCCTGGGGCAGGGGGATCTCCTGCGAGAGATAGCCGATGGCGGTACCACGCGGAGACACAAGGCTGCCGCGCACCGGGGTCAGGACGCCCGCAATCGCCTGGATCAGGGTGGATTTGCCCGCGCCATTTGGCCCGACGAGGCCAATTCTGTCGCGCTCCCCGACGGCCCATGTGAGATCGCGGAAGATATCGCGTCCGGCGTGGTTAACAGTCAGCGCATTGATATTGAGGATGTGCATGGAGGATCTCCTTCAAATGATGATATAAGCAAAATGAATGTGACGGAGTACGATAATTCCGTGCGTGCCTCTGGCAGGCAGCAGAATCGAAAAAAGCCTAGAGCACGCGCTCTCAGCCAGATTTATAACACAACATTACTGGGAAGCAGGCGCGATTCTAGTGGGATACGGCTTGTGTGCAGTTCATCAAGGCGCGGGAGAGGATGGAGGAGGGGATCATGTGTATCATACTGCTTATGATGCCTTAGATTTTTGCATCTGTCAATACAGGTCACGACGGTGGGTGCATTTCAAGTTAGTGCGCTCAGGCGGTCTGCCATAGCTGGTGAAAATCGTCGCCCAAGACAGCGGAGCGGATGACCAACATCCGGTTGGCATTGTCGCAGTTCCAACGCATCCCGGTTCCACAGAGGCGCTGCTTGAACTGTTTCACGCCACTTTCAACCGTACCAGAGCCAATCGGTAAGCCCTGTTCGCGAAATTCCAGATAGCGCATCCGTCGCTGGTGGCGCTGGAAATAGGTGGCAAGTTGGGGAAAGCCGCGTTGGTTGAGGACAGCAATAATCGTGTGGATACGCCCCATGTAGAGAAGGTCTTTATAGGTTTTTAGCCAACTGTTGCGCGTGACAGTCTCGTGAGGGTGAGGGTAGAGGGCATGAGCCGCCTCACTCAGATGCTCAACCGCATGAAACCAATCGACCACCTGCTGTCCATCGGGACAAATGTCTTCCGCCACATCCCAGATCCATAAGGCCCCATCGGCCACCACACTGCGGTTGCGGGCGGTGGGCAGGTCATGTTGGACCGCTAAGGCCCATAAAGCCGGTCTGAAGTCATCTTTTGAGCCTAAAACGGCGGTGTAATGCACCTGTGTCCCATGCGCCATTTCATCGAACGCCTGTGTTTGGGGATTGCGTTCAAGGCGAATTTCAACGTCGAATACCGTCCCGACCTTCAACTCACGCCAGCCCTCACCGCGAATATTGACCATGCCCCCATCCATGGACACCCCTTTGCGCTGGTTATGGTCGTGTTTGGCATCAGGCAACTGGATCCGTTCGACGCTCACGTGTTCCCGTTGCTCTTCAACGGCGGTCTGCAAGCGTGTCCCATGACGTTGTGTCTGTCGCCAGATACTGCTGGCACTCACCCAGCGTTCACCAATCGTTTTGAACACCATTTGGCATTGTTCGTAGGGCCGTAATCCGCTCAACCAGACCATCTGGCACGCCAAGTCACGGGTATATGCACTCGCATCGAGATGCCACTGCTTATCCAGGGGGAAAAGTCCCTGCTCCACAGCACGGACAGATATAATATTGGCGTTCCACTTCAATCTCACCGCGTAAGGTCACGACCTGTTTTTTGCGTTTTCCGCGCTTGTGCATGGGCGTATTGCACGCCTCACACCTGACTTCATCCGGCTCTGCTTGCTGACTTTGGCTCAGGCTCTGCATCGTTCCTTGCATCACCTCATGTCCCAGTTCACCGGTCAGTGCTTCCATATCGCTCATCGTGATGTCTGCCTTGTCAGGCAGCGCGTCAAGCAGTTTTCGGATCGCTTTTTCGGCTTTGGCACGTAATTCTTGTTCTAAATGGTCTCGCTCACTAAGCATAAGCCACCCTTTTTGCTAGATGTCTTATTTTATGTCACCTTCGCACCAACTTGAAATGCACCCCACGACGGTTCTCAGGGCGATTGCATCAAATCGTAATTCGGTGAAATTAATATGTTCACGATGGTTCTTGTAGGGGCATGGCGTGCCAAGCGTAGCCACCGAAGGTATGCCCAGGGTTTGGCACGCCAAACCCCTACATAAATACCCTCTGTGATCTT
>DAOTUR010000092.1:0-26964 GCA_034436915.1 Anaerolineae bacterium | reverse complement strand
GTCTACGAAGTCCCGACCCGTCAAGAGGCCGTTCAGCGCGTGGGGGCGCGGGTGGCACAATCGACCCCTGGCAGTTGGATTTTTGGCAGCGGCTGGACGCAGGATTTCTGGCCGGATCGTCAATTTCCGAGCGCCGCCGATCTCGATCCTGTCACGGGCGATTGTGCCGTCTTTTTGCAGGCCAAGAGCGGCCATGCAGCGTGGGTGAACAGCGCGGCGCTCCAGCGGGCGGGCATCACGGCCAGCACGCCCGATCCCGAAGGCGGCCAGATCGTTCGTGACAGCAGCGGCCAGCCCACTGGCATCCTGTTTGAAACGGCGATGCGGCTGGTGTCCAAACTCATTCCTGCGCCTACTCCGCATGATCTCGCAAGCATGATGCGCGAGACGCAAAGACGGGCGCTGGCGTTTGGCATCACAGGGTTTCACGATTATGACAATCCCTCATGCATGGATGCCCTGCAAATTATGCGTGGGCGCGGCGAATTGGGCCTACGCGTGGTTAAGCATATCAATCAACCCTGGCTCCAGCAGGCGCTTGATCTGGGCATTCACGGCAGCTTTGGCGATGAGTGGATTCGCATTGGCTGCTTGAAGATGTTTGCGGATGGAGCGCTTGGGCCGCGCACCGCCTTGATGATCGAGCCCTATGAAGGCGAACCGAATAATTATGGCCTCGTGGTCGTGGATAAAGAGACGATGTATGCCTGCGCCAGCCGTGCCAGTGCTGCGGGCCTGCCCACGACGATTCACGCGATTGGCGATAAAGCGGTGCATGATGTCCTCGATATTTTCGAGGCCCTCCGCAAGGAAGAGGCAGCACGCGGCGAAACCCCCTCACAGCGGCGTCATCGTATCGAGCATGTGCAGGTGATTCATCCGCAGGATAAGCATCGTCTGGCCGAACTGCACATCATCGCCTCAATGCAGCCGCTTCATGCCACCTCAGATATGCATATGGCGGATTCGTACTGGGGCGCTCGCAGCCAGTGGGCGTATAACACACGGCTTCAGCGCGATCAGGGCGTGATGCTGTCGTTCGGCTCTGATGCGCCTGTCGAGCATTTTGATCCGTTGTGGGGCATTCATGCAGCGGTGACGCGCCGCCGCCGCGATGGAACGCCCGGCACGGACGGATGGTATCCCGATCTGCGTCTGACGATGGCCGAAGCCCTGGAAGGCTACACACTTGGTCCGGCCTATGCCGCAGGGCTTGAGCACCGCCTGGGCCGTCTGGCAGCGGGCTATCTGGCCGATCTGGTGGTGCTGGATCGTGACCTGCCCACGCTGCCGGGCGATGAGATTCTTGAGACTCGTGTTCTGGCAACGATGGTCGGGGGTCAGTGGCGGCACGGGGCATTTTGAGGCTCGAATTTGGATCGTTTTGAGCACTAAATGTTGGAGGGATGCCATTTCAATTTAAGGCGGGATTATCGTAGGGGCGACCCATGGGTCGCCCATTACATGATGCAAAAATCGATAGCACGCGATCACGAACACCCTAGCAGCACCCTGCGCCCAAAACCATGCGTTCCATCATGGGCCAAACGGCGCGACACTGCTGATCGTGCCGTACTTGCCTGAGAAGATGACGACACTTTTATACGAATCGATTTTGAAGGTGTTAGGCAGCTTGTAGACCATATTCCCAAGCTGGCCTTTGAGGACGCCAGCATCAAACCAAGTCGCACGCGAGGCAAGGGTTGGCGCAGCATCGGCAGCGAAGCCTACATGAAGCTCCGGCCCTGGTGTCACCGTCATATCAATCAGACTCAGGAAATATGATGTCCCACTCTTGTAAACCTGCGCTGTGCCGCTGGCCCCATGGATCACATCAATCTGTGAGAAGGTTCCTTCGCGGATCAGCGTGGGAACCTGACCTACGGGCAGCAAAAAGCGAATATCGTCCGATAGCGAGAGCGGTATATCCAGCAGCGCGACAGCCGTATCAGCCGCTTGCTGTGGGTTCTGCTCGGCCAGTTGGAGCAGGGCATTGCGCTCGTCCGAGGGCAGGCTGTTGATAGCCTTCTGTTGTTCAGCGGGCAGTTGGCTAAAGCGCGTGGTCACGGGGTCTGGGAAGACGCGGGTGCGCCACAGCGGGAAGGTGATCAGCCCAAGCATGATGACGACCAGCACGATAAACAGAAGCTGGCTTCCCAATCGGGCGGCGGGCGTCAATCGGCGGCGCGGTAGGATGCGGCCTGACCCTGGGGCGGGCGGACTCTCCCGTTTTGGTGGCTTAGGAGGGAGATCACTGTTCGTTTGGCGTTGGGACATGAAAAGCCTTTCCGACACATGGAGCAAGCACCAAACCGTCTGACATGTGATCCGGCTGCTGCGAACAATCTCCTCTAATGATAGACAGACGACCCCAGAATGGCAACCGCCTCACACGCCTGTCCCCCTGGAAAAATGCTGTCTCGTGGATTAACGTTAGCCACTGTCAAGACAAGCGGCTTTGGGCTGCACGGCTGATATTCATTTTTAGGAGAGCATTTTATGTCGGATATTCGTACAGATCGTATGGCCCGTTTGCTGGTCAATTATTCTACGGTGGTCAAGGCGGGGGATTGGGTCGGCATCCTGGGCGATGAAGCCTCGCTGCCAATCCTGCGCTCCATCTACGCAGAGGTTATCAAAGCGGGCGGCAATCCTCATCTGATGCTTAACGATGATGCCATGACGCGCTCGCTGCTCAAGTATGGCAGCGATGAACAGATCAACTGGGTCAATCCGATGGAGGCGCTCTATTACGATAAGGCCGACGTGTATATCCGCGTGAACGGCAGCAGCAACACACGCGGCATGACGGGCATCCCAGGGGCAAAGATGCAACAGTGGGCCAAGTCGCGGCGGCCTTTGCTTGAAGCCCGTATGCGGCGTGCGGCCAGCGGCGAGATGCGCTGGGTCGGCGCGATGTATCCCACCCAGGCATTCGCCCAGGAAGCCGGGATGAGCCTGGAAGATTACGAGGATTTTGTTTACGGCGCGTGCTTCTGTGACCGTGAGAATACGGTAGAATCGTGGCAGCAGCTTGGCACGTTGCAGCAGAGCAAGATTGATTGGCTCAAGGGCAAGAAGGCGATCACGCTGCAAGGCCCGAATATCGACTTAAAACTGTCGATTGATGGCCGCAGTTTCATCAACTGTGATGGCAAATACAACATGCCGGATGGCGAAATCTTCACTGGCCCGGTAGAAGACAGCGTGAATGGCTGGGTGCGCTTCAGCTATCCCTCAATTGTGAGCGGACGTTCGGTCAGCGGCATTGAACTCAAATTTGAGCAGGGCAAGGTGGTTGAAGCCCATGCCGAGCAGAACGATGATCTGCTGCAAGCGCAGCTCAACACCGATGCCGGATCGCGCTATCTGGGCGAATTTGCCATCGGTACGAACTTTGGCATCAATCGCTTCACGGGCAGCATCCTCTACGATGAAAAGATCGGCGGCACGATCCATATGGCGATTGGTGCGGGCTATCCTGAATCGGGCAGCAAGAACACCAGCGCCGTGCATTGGGATATGATCTGCGATATGCGCCAGGACAGCCAGATTCGCGTCGATGGCGACCTATTCTATGAAAATGGGGCGTTTGTGGTTTAAGGAGAGACAAGGAATATCCTGCCTCTCTCAGCAAATCAAAAAGGCACGAATGCTCGTGCCCTTTTTGCTATGTCAGCAAACCCTGCTCCTTCATCCAGTCATCCAACTCTTCCCTGTGAATCTCGTAATGCTCCCAGGTATTGTTGCCAAAAGCCCCGGCAATGCTGTTATCGAGACCATCGAGCAGCGTACTCTCTGGTGTAAACTCCACATCGGGCAGGGCCTCAATCGTCTGGCGAACGACTTGATACGTCTGCTCAAATTCGGCCAGCAGAACCAACCAGGGGGTGTCTTCTGCGGCATCGACCGCTGCTTCGTTGGCATCATCCGCATCGACAAATGGGAAGACAAATTCTTCGCCGCGCTGCACCGTATGAAGCTCCTCCACCGGATAGCGATTCCAATAGATGAGATGCGCGACGAGATCGTGCGCCGACCAGTAGCCCACGACGCCGGAGCGATTGGCATCTTCTTCGGTCAACCGATCCAATCGCGCCCGCAGTGCTGTATATTCACGATTCAGATAGTTGAGAATCGTCTGACGTTTGAGATGAATGATTTCGTCTTCTGTGTCCATGATATTTTCTCCTTAGAGAGGGCTTGGCACGCCAGGCCCTACGATGTCATTCCGTCATGTTACTACAATGTCAATCTATTATGTGAGCAGCAAATTATCGCTCTTGGGATCGGTCTTATCGGCCATGACGCCGCGCAGCTCAAAGATTTGATCGCGCAGGGCGGCGGCCTTCTCAAATTCGAGCGATTGGGCGGCCTTCTTCATCTCGGCTTCCAGGTCTTTCACCATCTTCTGGAGCTGATCGCGGTTGAGCGCGTACAGTGTCGGCGCTTCTTCCGCTTTCTCAGTGCTCTCAGCGGCCATCGCTTTCACGCGATCTGTGAGATCACGGATCGATTTGATGATCGACTGTGGCTCGATGCCATGCGCGATATTATGCGCCCGTTGAATCTCGCGGCGGCGGTTCGTCTCGTCAATGGCGCGTTTCATGCTGTCGGTCATCTTATCGGCATACATGATCACGCGGCCTTCCAGATGGCGGGCGGCGCGGCCAATCGTCTGAATCAGCGCCGAGTCGCTGCGGAGGAAGCCTTCTTTGTCCGCATCCATGATCGCCACCAGCGATACCTCCGGCAAATCGAGACCTTCACGCAGCAGGTTAATGCCCACAACGACATCATATGCGCCCAGGCGCAAATCGCGCAGAATCTCGATGCGCTCCAACGTTTCGATCTCCGCGTGCAGATACTGAGCCTTGATGCCCATCTCATTGAGGTAGGTAGACATCTCTTCGGCCATGCGCTGCGTCAGAGTCGTCACGAGCACACGCTGATATTTCTTCACCCGTGCGGCGATCTCTTGCAGCAAATCTTCCACCTGGCCTTTGGTTGGACGGACATCAATTTCAGGATCGACCAGCCCGGTGGGGCGGATGATCTGCTGGACGACATGCGTGCTTTTCCCCTTCTCATACGGGCCAGGAGTCGCGGTCATATAGATGACCTGATTCATGCGGGCTTCTGTCTCTTCAAATTTGAGCGGGCGGTTGTCCATCGCGCAGGGCAGGCGGAAGCCATAATCGACGAGCATGGTTTTGCGCTGACGATCCCCATTGTACATCCCGCGAAGCTGCGGCACAGTCATATGGCTCTCGTCGATGACGAGCAGATAATCATCCGGCATATAATCTATCAGCGTATACGGTGGGCTGCCGGGCGCACGCTGTTCCATGATGCGCGAATAATTCTCGATGCCGGAGCAGTAGCCGACCTCGCGCAGCATATCCAGATCATAGCGCACGCGCTGTTCGATGCGCTGTGCCTCAACGAGTTTGCCTTCGCTTTTGAAGTGCTTCACGCGCTCTTCCAGTTCGGCCTCAATATCGCGGATGGCCTGGACGACGTGCGATTGATCGGAAATATACTCACGGGCCGGGAAGATTTTGATATCGGCAAAGTCTTTAATGATTTCGCCCGTGAAGGGATCGAATTCGGTCAGGCGCTCAATATCATCGCCAAAGAGGGCGATGCGATAGGCCGTCTCAGAATAGCCCGGAATGATCTCCAGCGTATCGCCGCGCACACGGAAGCTGGCACGCTTGAGCACCTGATCGTTGCGGCTGTACTGGATCGCCACCAGATCGCGCAGCAGCTTGTCACGGCGGATGACCTGCCCGACTTTGAGTTCAACGGTGGCATTGCGCCAGCTCTGCGGGTCGCCCAGGCCGTAGATACAGGACACCGAGGCGACGATGATGATATCTTTGCGCGTAAACAGCGATGCCGATGTCGAGAGACGCAGGCGCTCGATCTGCTCATTGATCTGCGTCTGCTTCTCGATATACAGGTCAAAGCGCGGCACATAGGCTTCCGGCTGATAGTAATCGTAATAGCTGACGAAGTATTCAACGGCGTTGTTGGGGAAGAACTCCTTGAACTCCGCATACAACTGGGCCGCCAACGTCTTGTTGTGGGCCAGCACAAGTGTCGTTTTTTGTGTGCGCTCGATGACCTTAGAAACTGAGTAGGTCTTGCCTGTGCCAGTGGCCCCCAGGAGCGTCTGATGTTGGACACCCGCGTTGACATTCTGCACGAGCTGTTCAATAGCGGCGGGCTGATCACCCGTTGGTTCATAAGGAGCGACAACTTTGAGGTCGGGCATGGCGACTCCTGACAGGTTGATGTGTAACGATGGCGCAGAGGCAATATCCGAAAGTGCGTTCTATATTATAGCTGAAAAAGCTCACAATGCCAGACATGAGGCCGCCCCAAATCCAAGCAAATCCGCTGCATCTCGCCTATAATACAAACCTTTGATGAGGACGAGATAACCATGACCACATCCCCCAAACACACGGCCTTTGTCACCACCACACGCGGCCTGGATCGCCAATCGCCGCCGATGAGATTGTTTGAGAAGGCCAAGCGCTTCGGCATCTGGAATCCGTCTGATTTTGATTTGACGCAGGATCGCCAGGATTGGCTGGCGCTGGCCGATGATGAGCGCGATATGCTGCTGCGCCTCACCTCGCAGTTCGTCAGCGGCGAAGAGGCCGTGACGCTTGATCTGCTGCCGCTCATCATGACGATTGCCCAGGAAGGCCGCCTGGAAGAAGAGATATTCCTCACATCGTTTCTGTGGGAGGAGGCCAAACACACCGATTTCTTCCAGCGGATGTTGCACGAGGTATGCGGGCTGGAGAGCAGCGCCGATCTTGCCCGCTACCACAGCAGCAGCTACAGCCTGATCTTCTATGATGCGCTGCCCACTGCCCTCAAACGCCTGATGACCGATCAATCGCCCCATGCCCAATTGGTCGCCTCCGTCACCTATAATATGATCGTAGAGGGCGTGCTGGCCGAGACGGGCTATCACGGCTATTTTGCGGTGCTCCAGCGCAGCAATATCATGCCGGGGACGGTGGCCGCTGTGCAAAAGACCAAGCAGGATGAGTCGCGCCATATCGCCTACGGCATTTATCTCATCTCGCGCCTTGTGTCCGAGCATCCGCACCTGTGGGAGGTGGTGGAGGAGACGATGAATAGCCTTCTCATGCCTGCAATGGGCATTGTGCAGGAGAATTTCGCTGCCTATGATCCTGTGCCGTTTGGCCTGACGCTGGATGAGTTTACGGGCTTCGCCATGATGCAGTTCCAGAAGCGCATGGGCCGCATCCAGAGTGCAAAGGGCGCATCGCTGGCGGATGTCGTCGCTGTCACGCAGCAGGTTATTGAGAGCGAGGATGCATAAATTTTTGGCAAATCGAGCGTTGACATATTTTGAGCGGATAGGTATACTTCCGAAAGTCGGTGATGTAGCTCAGTTGGAAGAGCAGGCGACTCATAACCGCCAGGTCGTGGGGTCGTGGCCCACCATCACCATTCAGCACGCCTGTGGATTTTTCACTATAGGCGTTGTTTTTGAACTATCGAGATGTAAATACATATCTACAATTCGGGAGTTTTATGACTCATTCAAAACAAGAAGCAAAAGAGAAAGCACGTCAGATGCGGCGTGAAGGTAAATCGCTTAATGAGATCGTTGCAGTTCTCAAAGTGTCGAAAGCTTCTGCTAGTGTCTGGGTAAGAGATATAAAACTCTCTGCTGATCAAAGAGAATTTCTTGTCCAACGCCAAAAAGAGTTTGTGAGTAACCTAAATCGTGAGGGAAAAGGGGGCAGCCAAGCAAATCGTCAAAATGCAATACAACAACGTATTGCCTATCAACAGGAGGGGCGTGAACATGCTCGTCGTAATGATGTTTTGCATGAGATGGGCTGCATATTGTATTGGGCCGAGGGCGCAAAAGCCCGTAACAGTATCATTTTTGTCAATTCTGATCCAAATATGATGGTTCTTTTCGTGCATTTTCTTCGGCAATGTCTCAATGTGACCGATGACAAAATCAGGCTGAAGCTGCATTGTCATACGGATAATGTCGATGAACAACATTCTATGAAGCAGTATTGGCTTGATCTCCTCAACCTGAAAAATGACTGCTTTGGAAAAGTCATGGTGATTCAGGGGGGTAAGACACGAACTCTACGTCACCACAACGGCATTTGTACAATCGAGATTGGCAGTACACGCTTTACGATGCATATTTTTGGAGCAATTCAAGAATACATCGGCATTGATAAGCCCGAATGGATCTTTGAGAACGGTGTGAGGAATTAGAAGATGGCCTCTACAGATGTCGTAAAGAAAGAAAAAGCCCGTGAAATGCGCCGGGCAGGACACGCGATTATAGAGATTGTGGAAGCAACGGGAGTAGACAGAAATGTCATCAGAAAATGGATTAAGGATATCGAACTCACGGATGCTCATAAGGCCGCTTTGATTGCACGCAATCCACGCTGGCTTGCTGGTTTTGAAGGCGGGCAGGCCAATCGTCTTAAAGGTCAAATTCAACGTAAAGCTGCCCAGGAAAAAGGCCGTGAGGCCGCTCGTCAAGGTGATCCGCTGCATCGTAAGGGCTGTATCCTCTATTGGGCAGAGGGCGCAAAACATGAGTCGAGCATCCACCTCATCAATACAGACCCGGATATGCTCATCTTCTTCATGCGCTTTTTGCGCGAATCTCTGCATGTACCGGATGAGTGGGTGAGCCTGTATATTCACTGCAACACCGAGGATGTACAGGAACATGAGCGCATGAAACGCTACTGGCTCCACACACTGCATCTGCCGCTGTCCTGCTTTCGTAAAGTGCTGCTCAAGCCCAAAAGCAAACACATACACACCGCGCAGGACAATGGTATCTGTACGATTCAGGTGCATAAGACCAATCTCGTCATGCACATCTTCGGCGCGATCCAGGAATACACGGGCATCGACAATCCGACGTGGTTATTCTGAGGAATCAAAAACGCCACTCAAAGTGAACGGCGTTTTTTGTATAGCGGGAGCTAGATTCGAACTAACGACCTCCGGGTTATGAGCCCGACGAGCTACCACTGCTCTATCCCGCAATGTGAGATCAGTGTATCAGCCGCTCTATCGCGTGTCAATCCGCAATGTGTCAGAGATGTGTCTATATCAGGGATCGACGCACAATAGAGGCCAAAAAACAGGTGAATCAAAAACGCCGCTCAAAGTGAACGGCGTTTTTTGGTGTAGCGGGAGCTAGATTCGAACTAACGACCTCCGGGTTATGAGCCCGACGAGCTACCACTGCTCTATCCCGCAATGTTCCACCAGTATATCAGCCGTGCCGCAGCGTGTCAATGGCGGATGTCGCAAAAAGGTAAGCAGGGCATGAGCCTTTACGGGTGATTCAATGCCTCCACCTCGCTGCGAATCAGATCATCCCAGGTTTCACGCGGACGGGCGACCATCCAGCTTTGCCCATTCTCCGCGATGACGACCTCCGGCGGACGCGGGCGGGCATTGTAATTGCTCGCCATGACCATGCCATACGCGCCAGCGGTCAGCAGGGCAAGATAATCATGGGTATTCATCTCCGGCAGGGCGATATCGTGGGCCAGCATATCCGTCGTCTCGCACACAGGCCCGGCCAGTTGGATGATTTTTGTCGGCTTGTCCGACTGCTGCAACGGCACAACCTCGTGAACGGCCTCATACAGCGCGGGCCGAATCAGCTCTGTCATGCTGGTATCGCTGATGTAGTAGGTCTGGCCGGCCTGCTCTTTCACATACAACATGCGTCCGACCAGGATGCCCGCATCGGCGATGATTGCTCGCCCCGGCTCCAGCAGGACGATGTAATCTTTGAGCAGCGGAGCGAGTTCATTGGCGAAATCCTCAAACGAGGGCAGCACTTGTCCGATTTGATAGGTGGCGGGCATTCCACCGCCTATATTGAGCGTGCGGATATCCTTGTATGGCGAGATCAAATCAAGCGCTTTGACAACCGCCTCACGAGTGGCCGTCGTCTCTCCCAACTGGCTGCCAATGTGGATGTGCAGCCCGGCAAAAGTCAGGCGCGGATATTTGTACTGGTGAGCCAGCACATCGCGGATGACATCGGCGGTGAGGCCAAATTTTGCGCCGCCGTGTCCGGTAGCAATATGGCGATGCGTGCTGGCGCTCACTTCGGGATTGAGGCGCAGAGCGACCTGGACATGCTCATGATCCAGCGCTTCCGCCGCCTGCTGGATGAATTGAAGCTCGGCCACATTTTCGACATTGAACCAGCCAATGCCGCGTTCCACCGCGTTGTAAATTTCCTCCGGGCTTTTGCCAACGCCCGCAAACACAATATTCTGCGGTGCGGCTCCGGCGGCAGTGGCGCGATAAATCTCTCCACCGCTGACAGCATCCAGCCCCGCGCCCGCCTGCACGAAGGCCCGCAGAAGCATCAGATTGGCATTGGCCTTCATGCTGTAATGCAGATGGACATTCAGGCCCGCCCGCGTGTAGGCATCGCGGATGCGGTGTAAGTTGCCCAGCGCTTGTTTCAGGCTGTAAATGTAAACCGGTGTTCCCACCTGCTGGGCAATCGCCAGCACTGACACATCATCGGCATAAAGCTGCCCGTCTCGGTAATGGAAGGTGTCATTGAGTGCCATCGGTACTCCTATGAATGCGCGTGGTAAAGGAGAGATTTAACCATGAAGGGCGCAGGAACACAACGAAACGTTCCCACATTATCAGGACATGATAACGATTTGCTGAGCCAATCGCTTTTTTGGATTGAACCTACAGGCTATTCACGCTATGCTGAATGGAATAGCGACGACGATTTAAGAGAGGATCACAGCATTGGCTGAAGCACAATCGGATGTCAAACTGATCCAAGATTATGAGGCGATTCGCCATCGGGAATATCAACTCATTACATCCATGCTGGATGTCCTTCCCAAAATCCCCACATTGGGGGAAGAGCGGGTTGGTCAGGTACGTGATGCTCTCTTCCATGCCGATCACCCGTTTTTGATGGTGTTCATTGGCCCCTTTAACTCCGGCAAATCCAGCATGATTAACGGCCTGCTTGGATCGGGCGAACTGCTGAAAAGCGGCCCCACGCCTACCACTGATCGTATCACGCTGCTGCGCTATGGGGATGAGGCCCAGATTATGACCTCCGGCGGTGAAACGGATACTGTCTACCATCCCTCTTCCATGCTCAAGCGCGTCAGCTTTGTCGATACACCCGGCTTAGAATCCACGCTCAAGGCGCACGAAGAACTGACGCGCAAATTCTTGCATCGCGCCGATGTTGTGGTGATGGTCATGCTGGCGACCCATGCTATGACGCAGAGCAATCTGCGCTATCTGCAAACATTCCGCGAATATGGCAAAAAAGTCATCATCGCCATCAATCAGATTGATCTCCTGAGCGATGAAGAGCGCCAAACCGTCAAAGAATATGTGCAGCAGCAGAGCAAAGACATGCTCGGCATTGTGCCAGAAATCTGGCTGGTGTCGGCACGCTGGGGCATGGAGGCGACTCAGGGCGGCACACGCAACGAAGAGCTGTGGCAGAAGAGCGGCCTGAACCAGATCGAAGCCTACATTGATCGAAGCCTAGGGGATGTGGATCGTCTGCGCCAGAAGCTGCAAACACCGCTGCAAATTTTGCAGAATGTCCATTCAGCGGCAGTGGTCGCTGTGCGTGAAACGCAGTCCACGTTCGATCAATATCGCGGCATCAACGAGAATATTGATCGCCAGCTTGACTCACAGAAACGTGAGCAGGAAAAAAATATCCGTGACACGGGCAAAGAGATCGAGTATCGCTTCAGCACTGCCGCAGATCGCAGCAGCGAAGCCCTGCATGAACTCTTCCGCTTCTCCAATGCGCTCAAATCGTTTGGAGCGGGCCTGCTGGAACTGACCGGGCTATCGCGCTTCTTCCAGCGCAGTGATGCCCCTTCGCCGATCAAGGCGGCCTTTATGCAGCGCCGCGTGTTTGAGCCGCTGGAAGAACTGCCATCGGTGGTCGATAAGCTGGCCCCGCGGCTTGAAGGCCAGGATATGCAGGATATCGACAATCTGGTGAAGTACGGCCAGCGCGAAATTAGCGCTCTGCCGGAGTCGATGCGCGAGAAGGTCATCGGCACGATCCAGGCCCCGAACAAATATGATCGCGTCCAACTGCAAGAGATTCGCCCCGAACTCGAACGCATCGAAGATCAGGCGCGGACGCTGGAGACCAACCATCTTGAGCAGGTGCGGCGCAACACCCTCCTGTATCTGGCGGTGTGGGAGATTGTGTCGCTGCTTCTGGTGATCGCGCTGCTCAATGCCTGGAGTCTCATCGCCGGGTCGAAAGGCCAGAATGCGGCGGTTCCCTTCATCCTGCTGCTGATGCTCATTGCTGCGTTGATCGGCGGCTTTGCCATGCTGCCTGTGCGCGGGCGGATGATGGCGGCGGCCCATGCCAATAAGCTGCTCAAGCTGAAAGATCAATATCTTGAGACGCTGTATCGCGCCACAGGCAAACAGGTGGAGTATGCGCTGAAACTGCGGCGCGATGCTATTTCGCCGCTCACGCGCCTCGTGGAAGCCCAAGCCGAGATTCAGGACAAGCAGATGAACACGCTGAAAATGACCGAGCAAGAGATGGTCAAACTGGAATCGGACTTGAACACGTTCGGCAAGCGCAAGATTCTCGGCATGGTGATGTAACGATACGGTGCGGAAATTCGTATCGTTGAAAGAAGAGAATGCATCGAATCATTCTCTGACACGATGTGTTGCGACAGGATGAGGACACTGATTGATGTCGTCATCCTCTGTCTGCACACTCCCCTATATCCAATAGAGAAGGATACGAGGCATGGCGAATCCAGCCGCGACCACGTTTGATGGCCCTCTGGTGGCCCTGCGTGAAAAAGAAATCGAACTCATCAATGATATTGCCACCTCGCTCGCCGAAGGCGCGGATGAAGATCGCCGCCGCCTGCGCGATGTCGCCCAGGATTTGCGCGATATGTTCTTCATCGTCGCTGTCATTGGCGAATTCAATGCGGGCAAATCGTCGTTTGTGAATGCGCTGATCGGTGAGACGCTGCTGCCGATTGGCATTATCCCGACGACGGAATACATCGAACTCGTTCGTTATGACGAGACAGCCGTCCGTACCCCTGTCGTGCGCGAGGATGGGCTGCGCGAGTGGAAGCATCCCGGCACAGGCGCTCCCGGCATTGCTATTGTCGATACACCGGGGACAGGATCGGTCTTCCAGCGCCATGAGCAGACGGCCAAAGATTTTTTGCATCGCAGCGATCTGGTCATCTTCCTGATCAATGCCAAACAAGCCTACGCTGAAGCCGACAGGCTGTATCTGGAATTGGCGAAGCAGTACGGCAAAAAGATCATTCTCGTCGTCAATCAGATGGATCTGCTCAATGCGGCAGAACAGGCCGAAGTGCGGCGTTTTATTCAGACGCAGGTACGCCAGACGCTCAATCTCGATCCGCTGATTTTTATGGTGTCCGCCAAAGAAGCGCTGGCTGCTGCCGAACGCAATGAAGATCGTGAGCTGGCAGGCAATTTTGGCCCGCTACGGGCGCATCTCCGCAGCGTCTACGCCAGTTCGTCTCTCGCCAAGCAAAAGCTGCTGGCCCAATTGGAGACCACCAGCCGCATCATGAGCCGCTATCTGGACAAGCTTAAGGGCGATCAGGATCGCGTGACGCTGGATATTGGCAAGGTCAAGGATGCCCGCAAGGAACTTGAGCAGCAGTCGCTCAATCTTGAGGCCCAGATGAAGACCGCTGGCGCACAGATTGATACCATCCTCGAAGGTGTCCGCAAACGCGGCCTCGATTTTATCGACAAGAATCTCAACTTTCGCCCCATGCGCCGCAGCCTGAACCGCGACCAGCTCCAGAGCGAATTTCAGGAGATCGTGATTGGCCGCTCTCTGCGCGATATTCAGGAATCAGCGGGCAGCTATGTCAATGCGGTGGTGGATCAGAGTCGCTTGTACTGGCGAGCGGTGATTGATCGCTTGCAGCAGTTGAAGGGCCTGCTGGAACAGGAGCCGACGGGTCTGGATGCAGGTGTTTATGCTGAACAGCGGGCCAGTCTGGAAGATGCGATTCGCATGGCGGAAACGGAACTCAAAACCTACTCGCAAGGCAAAATCCTGAGCGAGATGGAAGATCTGTTCCAGGACAACATGAACCGCTTCCAGACGGGTGCGGTGGTGTCGGCGGGCGGCGTGGCGGCCATGCTGCTGGCGGTGGCGCTGCAAGGCCCGATCGTGGGTGCAGCGGCCTCTCCGCTGGCCCCTGTGATCCTCCTGGCAGGCGCGGCGATCACGCTGGTCGGTGGTGTCCCGGCCTATCGCTATTTCCGTCGCGTCTCGCGTGAGACACGGCAGGCATTCCACGAGCGGATTGACCTGCTGATCAAGAACTATCACACAGCGCTGGATGAACTGACGCAGCGCGAACGCAACCGCCTGACGCAGTACGGCAACCAGATGCTCACGCCCATCTTTACGCGGCTGGAAGTGCTGGCGAAGCGCACCAACGATCAGGAAGGGCAGATGCGCCGTTATCATCGGGATATGGCTGATCTCAAAGGACGCATCGAAACGCTGGATTAAGCAGATATCCTTGCGCCTCACCTCCCACGCCCGTTCGTAGGGGTGCGGTATACCGCGCCCTTGATGTAAAATACCCTGCGTTATTGGGCGCAGCACGCTGCGCCCCTACACAATCCTCTGTTTGTGACGTTTTATTCTTCCTGGACAGCTATTGATAGATGCCCGTTTTGCACCCCTCGCGCCCTTGTGGGAGAGGGGCCGGGGCCGGGGGTGAGGGGTTACGATCTATATTTTGATTAAGGATAATCAGGTATAATTTAACATATCCTTAAAATAAAATAGGCGCGAGGCTTCTTCTCATGTCGCTCGAACAACAATTGATTGCCATCCTTCAGGTTCTCCTTACGGCGTTTCTCATCCTACCGATTGGCTGGCAGCGCGAACGCTCCGGCAAATCCGCCGGCCTACGGACGCATATCCTTACGGGCATCGGAGCCTGTATCTTTACCACATTGTCGCTCCATGCCTTTCCTGGAGCTGTGACGGATCGCGTGGCCTCAAATGTCGTTACGGGCATCAGCTTTCTCGGAGCCGGGGTGATTGTGCATCGGCGCGGTGACGCCCACGATCTGACGACAGCAGCCAGCATTTGGGCAACGGCGGCGATTGGCATGACCGTCGCAACGGGCGCATGGCTGTTTGCAATTGGTGCAACGATTATTCTGTGGTTTGTCCTGACCATCCTGCGCCCGGTGTCGCGCTATATCGACAGGACATCAGGCAGTGGCGGTCAGACGCGAGACGAGTCATCGCCGCAGAGCACGCCCCTCACATCGCAGGAGCGTGCGGTTGAGAATACGATAGACAACTCTAAAGTTGATGAACCGTCTCAAGCTGAACTGCGAGTCGGGCGGGGTCAGACTCTCTAACACCCGTTTGGCCGATAGGATCAACAATCTGATCCTCGCCAAGCAGGGCATAGGCCGCGTTACACACGCCGCTGCTCACCACCTCAAGATCGTAGCCGCCCTCCAGGATAAAGATGATGCGCCCCTGACACAGCGTCTGCGCCATCTGCACCAGTTCGCGGGTGAGGTGGGCGTAGCCTGTGAGGGAGAGAATCATATTGGCAATGAGGTCTTTGAAATGGGCATCAAATCCGGCAGAGACAAGGATGATCTGCGGCTGGAAGCGGCGGGCAGCGGGCCACAGGACGCGCTCAAACAACGTCGCATATGACGAATCCCCGTGCATCGCGGGCAGGGGAATATTGATCGTTGCGCCCTGGCCTGCGCCTTCTCCGGTCTCTTGCACGCGACCTGTGCCAGGGTAAAAATACTCACCGAACTGATGCAGCGACACAAACAGCACGCTGCCATCCTCATAAAAGATATCTTGCGTCCCATTGCCATGATGCACGTCATAATCCACGATCATGACCCGTTGCAGCCCATGCGCCTTCTGGACATAGCGTGCGCCAATGGCGATATTATTGAGCAAGCAGAATCCCATCGGGCGGTAGGGCGTGGCATGATGCCCCGGTGGACGCACGACGACGAGACCATTATCGCCCTGTCCGGTCATGACACCATCAATCGTGTTGATGACGGCTCCGGCTGCCAATTGTGCGATACTGAATGAGTCGGGCAGGGCGTAGGTGTCATTGTCGATCAGGACAGGCTGATTCATGGCGCTGATTTTATCGAGCAGGGCGAGATGTTCCGTCGTATGGACGGCGGCCAGAGTATCTCGTGAAGCAGGGGTTGGCGTGATGGGAATCATCTTCTCAATCAGCCCCTGCTGTTCCAGTGCGTTCCAGGTGGCTGTCAGCCGTTCCGGGCGTTCGGGATGCGTGCGCGAGGGATGATAATGTGCGCCATAGCGCGGATGAGTGGCATAGAGCGTGTTCACGTGGCGTGACCTTTGCTAGCGAATTTGCCCAAAGAATGCTACCTTAACTCTAGAGGGGAGCGCGTTCTGGCGCAAGCAGGGGTTTGGGCTTGCCTGTGTGCCTCCGATAATCGTGAGAGTCAAAGGCGTTGTGTTGAGCCGACGAGTCAATCAAGGGGTACAGCGTCTTTCGCCAGCCGTCGTTGCTCGCTGGCAGCGCCGTTCCGCCCGCAAGTCCAAACGCAAAAAGAACCGAGGACACGGTATGCAATATGAACGTCTCGTCCAATGGACGACCCAGACGTGGCAAGAGCGTACACCCGATCAGCCGTATCTGACGATCTGGGCAGCGGCTGATTGCAGCAATCAAATTGCGCTCAAACAGGTGAAGGTCGGACGCCACTTGCGCGGCAAAATTACCTATGAAGGCTATGAGGAACTGGACTCGCCTGTCATTACGCCCATCAGCGATTATGGCACGCGCGGCACACAGACGGTGCTCTCCGCCACTGCCGGGGCCTATATCTTCAAATTCCGCGATGGACAGGGCCAATCGTTTGAGGTCATCTATGCCAGCAGCTACTTCGATGACGATGTGCAGGATTTGACGGCTGTCGCGCTCGTCCCCCCCACGCGCCTTGCGGTGTGGGCCGCCTTTGAAGCGCTGTGTGCGCGGGCGCTGCGAAGCCGCATTCGCCGCCGCCGCGATGTGTATGTCATTGGTGGCACGGATGCCTTTTTCGATCCCAACGTGGAATGGGAGGACGTTATCCTGGATAGCGACCTCAAACGCGATATTTTTGAGGATATTGAAGCGTTCTTTGGCGATGGGGTGGAGATTTATCGCAAGTTGAAGCTTGTGCCCTTTCGCAAGCTGCTGCTGGCAGGCGTCCCCGGCACAGGCAAAACCATGCTGTGCGCGGCGCTGGCCCGTCATGCGCTCAAGCAGCGGCGCATCGTCGTCTATGTGAGCGGGTCGGATCGGGATGGCGCGACGTTTGAGAAGATGCAGCGGGCGTTTCAAGCGGTGGCATCAGCCAGCTTTCCCACGCTGCTCATCGTGGAAGAAATTGATGCCTATCTGCGCGGTGATGACAAAGCCCGCATCCTGAATGTGCTCGATGGCTTTGAATCGCCCAACAACGGTAAAGGTACGCTGATGCTGGCGACGACCAATTACCCGGATGCGATTGATGATCGTATCTTTAAGCGTCCGGGGCGTCTGGATCGCATCTTCGTCGTGCCGACCATCGAAGACCCCGAAGTTGCCAAGCAGATGCTCCAGCACTACATGGCGGATCAGTGGGACGCTTCGCATTCGGTGATTGTGCCGGATCTGCTGCATCAGCCGGGGGCGTTTGTGCGTGAGGTAGCTCTCCATGCGCGTATGCTGGCTGCTCGTGAGCGCAAAACAATTGTCACATCTGACATGCTGCGTCATTCTGTTATGGGCCTCGTGCGCCAGATGAAATACGAAGACAATTTCCTCAAGCCGCGCCGTGCGATTGCGCTGGATGACAAGCCGCGCCGCAAAACAGGCTTTGGCATGGAGGAGTAGTAACCAATGGTGCAAGTCATAAATTTGAGATGGGATTGCCGTAGGGGCACGATGCATCGTGCCCCTACAAAGATGCTTTGGCCCTTTAAAACCCTTAGCCATCAGAGGCCGAGTCTTAGAGACCGTTTGATAATGTAAAATGTTATGCATGATTCGTGTAGGGACAGGGCAGGCCCTGTCCATTTTCACGCGATGAATGGACAGGGCAGGCCCTGTCCCTACGTCAAAATACATTTTGCCCGTCTTTGCGATTAACGGCCCTTTGGATACCAGATTTGATAGTCGAAGCCGTTCATACTGATCGTATCGTCCCAACTGTAGTGTGTTCCAATCGCTTTGAGCACCTCAAACGGGTAGAACTGCGCCCGCAGTACCATCAGCGCAAACTCCTGGCGATTGATCATGCCGATCAGCGCATCGCCCTTGAACAAGCCTGCCCGTTCCAGATTGAGAAGCTGAGTGGGATTCGTGATCACATCGCGGCCCGCCGCCAGCGCAAGCCCGGCCTCCTCGCTCAAGACCGGGCCATTGGCCTGCCGCATCAATTCGACGATGCGCCAGCCTGCCGCCGTATCTTCAGGTGTCGTCATATGGCCGATGTGGGCATAACCGCGCACATCATAAGTCGCCGAATCAAAGAAGCGGCCCTCATAGGTGGCATTCACGCCCAGGGCCTGTGACAGCGGCCCAAACACTGGCCCAACGGTGGGCATCTTGAGCGTGGCTCGCGCATAGACCAGATACAGCAGCGGAATCACGATCAAAATGGCCGCGTACATGGGCGCAGAACGCAAAAATCGCTCCATCGGCTTTGTCCAGCGTGGGCCAAATGTCCATCCCTGCTGCACAAAGCGGGCCGCTGCAATCCCACTCAGCAGGCACAGCGCCGCAATCGAGGTTGAGAAGTAGCTGTCGCCGCCGCCCCATGTGCCGCTGGCCGCCCCGCCCAGGCCCGCCGCCGCCAGAAACCAGATCGTATACAGCGACCAGCGCCCGATATACGTCTCATACAGCACGTAAATTACCGCCAGAATGATCAGGAATCCGTGTAAGTGCCACCACAACTTAAACAGATCGAAGACTTGCAGGGGATCGATTTTGCCTGTGTTGGCGACAATTGCCTGCCGCCACCATTCGCCGCTGGACGCCACGTTGAGCAGGACAAAGATCAATGCGCCGCCCGCTGCAAACCCCAGGCCCCAGAGGAATGCCCGTCGCGGTTGTCGCACGAACATCCACACGAGGATGCTGGCGGCGGTAATCGCGGCCAACTGCTTGGTATAACCTGCGGCAATGAGCAGAATCGCCCCCAAAAGTAGGCCGCGCCAACTGCGGCGGGGAAAGGCATAGGCCAGCACGACGACGGCCAGCGTCTCAAACATGACCATAAAAATATGCTGTCGAAACAGCGGCCCGATGTGATAGACCGTGTTTGACGACAGGAAGGCCAGCCCTGCGAACAGCGCAATCCCGCGATGTGGCTGCGCTCGATAGACGGCATAGGCAATCGCCCCGGCAGTGACGAGCGTGCTGAGGAAGCTCAATAGGCGGCCATACCAGTATTGTGCGCCAAACAGCGGCACAAATGGCGCAGCAATGATGTGATAGACCGGAGGATAGTTGCTGGAATAAAAGGGATACTGTTCGGTGTTGAGGTACGGCAGCTTGAACTGGCTGAACATGACGGTATCGACCAGTTCAAAGCCTTCACCCTGATCATAATCGAAGGGGAACTGGATCAGATTGGCCGCATAGAGACCGTACACCACAACATTAAATAGGAGGCCAACAGCGGCCAATCCCATGAGGACTTGATGCACACGTTTCACGCGGGACTCTCTCCCAGAGGAATTAGGCTTAATCCGAGAAGGCCCACCGCTGCAAAAAATCCCAGACCGGCCCGTTGTGCCGGGCCATAGCCGCCCTCGTGCCCCATGCCGATCACATCCAGCAGCAGCAGCAGCACAAAGCCCGCTGCGCCGACCAGCAGCAGCAGCAGCCCAATCTGGCGTTTGCTAAAGCTAAAATCGGGATGTAAAAAACGCCATAGCGGGCGCGATTCAAATATTGGCTCAGGATCACGAATATCAGGCATAGGTGTAAGGCTTCTGCATGATGAATAGCACTTTGGCAAGGCAGTATAGCAGAGGGGCGTGCGAAAACGCGATAGGGTGATGGCGTCGTCTCATTTATAAACGCTTCATAAACGGTATTTCTGGCTCTTCTGTGATGACCCGTTGTGGACTATAATGACAAATTGGGACTAATTCTGCCCACTGTTCTTCCGCTCGATAGTAATCATTCACCTATCCGTGAGAATCGTGGGTTTGTAGGGGCAGGATACATCCTGCCCACGTTGAATCCCCTACAAATCATCAGGGCGCGATATATCGCGTCCCTACAACGGCCTTTGTCGCATGGATAGCTGAATCATTACCGCTCGATAAAAGTGTCTTATGCGCCTGTCAATGCTTCGCAAAGAACATCCCAACGTCCTCATCTCGTATGTGCTGATGAGCATTCGTACCGCCTCGTTTGTGAGTGGCAACTGGATTTTCTTCTGGCTGCGCTTCATGACCTATGGGCAGTTGGGCGTGGTCGATGCGCTGTCGTTTGGCTTCGGGTTGGTGATGGAGATACCCACAGGCGCGATCTCGGATATGATCGGCAAGCGCCTGACCATGATTGCCGGGATGCTGCTGACTGGGATTGGATTTACGATAACGGGTCTTGCCATGAACATGACTCAGATCGTGATTGGTTTCTGGGTGTGTCAGGTGGGATGGGCGTTTATGTCCGGCGCGGATGAAGCGCTGGTGTACGACTCGCTCAAGGAGCGCGGTGAAGAAGATCGCTATGATCGTGTGGCGTCCCATCTCGGCATCATCGCCAATGTGACATTGGTAGTGAGTGCGCTGATCGGCGGCCTGCTGTACATCGTCAGCCCTGGTCTGCCGCATGTGGCGATGGGCGTGCTGCATCTGGTCGGCGTTTTGTTCACGTTGCGCCTGATTGAGCCGAAAATCAAAGACGCCGTGAAAGAGAAATTCAGCCTTCGGGCGTATGGGCAGCAGTTATCGAATGGCTTTCGTCATCTGTTGGCTCCAGCGCTGCGGGCCTATATGCCGATCATGCTGGCGCTGCTCGGCATCGTTGAGTTGATGCGGATGAGCCTTGTGCAGCCTGCGCTGGCGGCGCACATGGGCTTTGGGCCGGAGGCGCAGTCCGCGATTTTTGCGCTGCAAATGGTCTTTGCGATTTTTGCGGCCAATGCCATGCCCTTTTTGCGCCGCCGACTGGGAGAGTGGGGCGGGCTGCTGCTGATGACATTTCTGTTCATTCTGGGCCTGTGGGGAGCGTCCTGGAGCCTGGGCCTCAGCGGATTGGCCTTTCTCATTGTCATTCGTATGGCAGGCGATCTGGCAAGTCCCTGGATTTCTGTTATCATAAACAACAAGATCCCGTCTCAGGATCGCTCGACCACACTTTCAACGGTGGCCTTGTTTACCAAGCTGCCGTATGTGCTGACAGCGATCATTGCCGGGGACATGGCACAAAGAAACGATTTAGGAGTATTCAATCTTGGGGTGATCATCTTTCTCGTCCTCATGTTAGGACTCAGTTTAGCTCTCCTCTTTAGAACGACGCCGTTTGTCACTGCGGCCTCCGATCCTCAAGAAAGCGCCGCAGTCGAGTAGCGGAGCTTAACGGCTGTTTCTTCCCTCAGTCTTTTTCAGCGTGGGATTTTAAACTGTACGGCCCTCATACACATGAGTGACCGCGAATGTGGTTTCTGTACCCGCCTGATGCCGTTAATCTCAATCTCCCGATCTGCTGCTCATCCCTGTTCGGATGAGAGCCAGCGCGAAAGGATATCCCATGCGCTGCTCAACACCGAAGACCAAAAACGCCCGAAGTCCGTTCGGCTTCCGTATGATCGTCCCTGAAGAAAGCACCGCCGTCGAGTAGCGGGGCTTTACGGCTGGTTTTCCCTCAGTCTTTCACAGCGTGGGATTCTAAACCCTGGCGGCACTCAAGCAATGAGTGGCCGCGAGTGTGGTTTACATACCTGTCACACAGCCTTCAGGCCCCTTCATATGACATTGGCTCATCTCTGGACGAGATGGGTTTCAGCGCGAAAGGACTCGACCCATGCGCTGCTCAACAGTAACACACTCGGCCAAGACGCCGACAACACATCGCAACATCATCCTGTTTTACGGCCTCGCCATCGCAAAAAATGCGATCTTCGTCGAGGGTAACTGGTTCTTCTTCTGGCTGCGCGTCATGACTCATCAGCAGATGGGGTGGGTGGACGCGATAGGCTTCTCCTTCGGCCTCATGATGGATATTCCGGCGGGCGCAATCTCCGACATGATGGGCAAGCGCCGCACGCTGCTGCTGGCGATGCTGTCGTGTGCGGTAGGCTGGTTCATTATGGCCGCCTGCCAGGATACGACGGGCATTATGGTGGGATTTCTGCTCTCGGTCTTAGGCGGCTCATTTTACTCCGGCGCAGAGGAAGCCCTCGCCTATGAGACGCTCAAGATGACGCAGGACGAAGATCGCTTTGAGCGTATCATCTCCAATGCCAATATGCTGGCGATCTTCTCGCTCATCGTGGCCTCGCTGGTGGGGGGACTGCTGTACACCATTGATGTCCGTCTGCCCTATTTTGCCTGGGGCCTCAGCGCACTGGGCGGCCTCGTCTGCGCGTGGTTTGTGATTGAGCCGGATGCCGAGCATGAACCCTTCACGGCACAGGCATATATTCACCAGATGAAAAGCGGCTTCCGTCAGCTCTCACAGCCCGTTCTGCGACCTTTTATTCCGCTGATCATGGGGTTGGTGGGCATGACGTTTTTGTTCACCGATGGCCTGGTTCAGCCTGCGGTGGCGGAACATATGGGCTTTGATGCAGGCGGACAGGCGGTGGCTTTCGCCATCATCGCGGGCCTCGCGGCGGCTGTGACCTATTTTGTCCCCTGGCTTCGCAAACAGTTTGGAGCCTGGACATTTCTCGTGATCCTGACGGTGTTTATGGCCGTTGGCTTCTGGGGGGCGGGCAGCGTAATCGGGCTGTCGGGCTTTGTGATGCTGCTCTTGATCCGTTTGACCGGCACCGTCGCGCTGCCCTGGGTGTCGATTGTCATTAACGAGCACGTTCCGTCACGAGATCGCGCCACCACGCTGTCAACCGTCGCGCTCATCACCAAGATTCCTTATGCGCTCACGGCAGTGATCGCGGGCCATCTGGCTGAGATAGGCAAAATTGGCACGTTTACCAGTTGGATCGGCGTGTTCCTGGTGGGTTTGACGCTCACGAGTGTGTTCCTGATGGCGCGTCCGATGCCGCTGTCCGCGCCGCAGTTTGAATCAACGGTTGAAAAAGCGGGCGCAGTTCTGTAACATGCATCGCTGGACTTTCCGCCCCGCTGAACACTAACGAGCGGGGCTTTTATCCGGGGAAAGGAGCCATTCAACCCCTATGAAACGTCCCTACGAAGTCTCTGTAGTTCTTCGAATCCTCACGAACGAGGACGAAACCCAATCGGCGATTAATCAAGTCATCGCTTATATCGAAGCCGGCTCAGGCGACACTGCCAAAGGCAAAGTCACCCGTGTTGACCGCACATCCCTGGGCCGTCGCAAGCTGGCCTATGAGATGGACAAGCAGCGTGATGGTTTGTTTGTCATCATCTATGCTGATCTTGAACCTTCACACCTGAGCGAACTTGACCTGAACCTGAAGCTGTACAATCCGGTTCTGCGTCACCTCATCGTTCGCTATGAAGGCGAAGTGAAGAAGGTTGCCCGTCCGGATCGTCCTGAGCGCGAAGGCCGCTTTGGAGATCGTGATCGTGGTGATCGCCCCGAACGTGGTGATCGTCCTGAACGCAGTGATCGTCCTGATCGTGGTGATCGCCCTGATCGCGGTGATCGCCCTGATCGTTCACATGCGGCCTCGGCTGCTGCTGCTGTTCTGGCCGCTGCTGCTGTTCCGGCTGTCGCTGCTGTTCCCGCTGCCCCCGCTGCGACGCCGGACAATGTGCCGCCCGCCGACGGCTAATGACCTCTCAGTGTTGATACGCGCCTACAAAGCCCCGATAACGTCCGTCGTTTTCTACGAGCGTTGGCACTATAATGGCCGAAATTTGTGCTCGGTTTGAATAATGCTGGGGGATTGGTTGTTATGGGACGCGGACTCAACAAAGTGATGATTATCGGCCATCTGGGACGTGATCCAGAAATGCGCTATACGCCCGGTGGCCGCCCGGTGACAAGTTTTAGTGTGGCAACCAGCCGTACCTGGACATCTGCCGAAGGCGAACGCCACGAAGAAACCGAATGGTTTAACGTGGTGGCCTGGGGCAACCTGGCCGAAATCTGCAAAACCCATCTCAGCAAGAGCCAGCAGGTCTATATTGAAGGCCGCTTGCAAACGCGGGGATGGGAAGACGAGAACGGCAAGAAACATTTCCGTACGGAATTGGTTGCCAATGAAATGATCCTGCTAGGGGAACGCCACAATGCGGGCCATTACGCTCAGGATCAGCAAGACGACATGAATGACGATTACGCCTTCTAAGGCATGAAGAGGTTGAGAACATGGATGACAACGAACGTCGCGGTGGCGGCGGTGGTTTTAGCGGCCCGCGCCCTGGTGGTTTCGGCGGCGGCGGTGGTTTTAGCGGCCCGCGCCCTGGTGGTTTCGGTGGCGGCGGCGGTGGTGGACGTGATCGCGGTGATCGCCCGGAACGTGGAGACCGCGATGATGAAGGCGGAATGCGTCGTCGTGGTGGACGTGGCCGCGCCCGCAGTTACAACTGCCCGGAAGGTCGCTGCTTCGATTACAAGGATGTCGACACCCTGAACCGCTTCATTGGCGAGACGGGTAAGATCAAGCCTCGTCGTCAGACGGGCAACTGTGCTCGCTGCCAGCGTGAACTGGCCCGCGAAGTCAAGCGTGCGCGTCACCTGGGGCTGCTGCCGTTCGTGGAATTTAACGATTAATCCACGCCATTTCTCTATATGGTATGACGGGCATCGTGAACGACGATGCCCGTTGTGCGTGACCATCTGCCACACCCACGCAAGGAGATGAAACACATGGCGAGACGGCGGCAAAACCTCCGCGATATTCAAGCAAAAAAACCGGTGACGACAGAACCGACGCCACCCACCTATCTGGATCGGGCGCTTGGCAATCCGCAAACGCGCAGACAGCGCGATGAGGCAGTCAACCGTCTGCTCATTCGTATTACCCTCGGCGCAGTTGCGATTGTGGCCGTCATCCTGTTCCTGGCCTGGGGCTACGATCAACTGATCGTTCCCAATCAGGCGGTGGCGCGTGTCAATGGTCAGGCTATCACGGTGGCATCCTTCCGTGACCGCGTGCGCTTTGAGCGTGCTCGTATCACGCAGTTGGCCGTGAATACGCAGCAACGTGCTCAACAGCAGGCACAGCAGTATGCAGCGGTCTTCCAGCAGGATGAGCAAACGCTGCTCAAGCAAATCCTGGACAACGAGCCGCAGTATCAGAAGTGGGTGAATGAAATCAACTTCCCCGATCAGCTCGGCCAGCGCGTGCTGAACGATATGATTGACGATGTGCTCGTGTCGCAGGAAGCCGCAAAACTCAATATTGCTGTTGATGATGCCAGCGTTCTCTCGGCACAAGACAAATATTTTGGCTATGATCCGACCCTGGTGGCGCTGATTGGCACGCCCGCGACGGAAACTCTGACGCCCACCATCAGCCCGACACCGTTTGTGTCCCCGACGCCGACTGTGCCGCCGACGGCCACGCTGCCCGCGACGGAAACGCCCACGCTTGCGCCCATCACAACCGCCGAAGCCACTATTGCCGCCGCTGGCACGAGTGAATCTAATCCTGTTTCCACCGCTGATGCCACATTGAGTGCAGGCGCAACCTCCGCAACCACTGTCAGCGCCGCCGTAACAGCCGAAGCGATCATTGGCACGCCGACTGAAACACCGACGCCTGTCCCGTCTGCAACATTGGCCCCGACAGAAGTTGAAGCGACCTATCAGGCCAGCGTGCGGACGTATCGTCAGGAATTGGCGAATGCCAGCCGCGTCGGAAGTGGAGAACTCGATAAGTATTTCCGCGAACAAGCCCTGCGCGATGCTGTTGGCAAGAGCCTGCTTGGGAACAACAAGACCATCTATGTGAATGCTCGTCATATCCTCGTGGATGACAAGAGCCAGGAAAAAGCCCAGGAAATTCTTGATGCCCTCAAGAATGGCGCGTCTTTTGCTGACCTTGCGATTGCCAATTCGACGGATACAGGCTCAGGCGCAAAGGGTGGCGAGTTGGGCTGGACACCCGCTGTGAATTTCGTCAAGGAATTCAAGCAGGCGTCGCTCGATCTGCCGATTGGTCAGATCAGCGATCTCATCAAGACACAGTTTGGCTATCACATCCTCCAGGTGCGTGCGCGTGAAGAACGTGAAATCCCAGAAGCGGATCGTGCTTCGGTGCAGGCGTCGCTGTTTAACACCTGGCTGACCGATCTTCGCACCGCCAATGAAGCCAATATCGAACGTTATAACTGGACAGACTACGTTCCTCAGAACGAGCCTGCTGCATCGAACTAACCTATCTAACCATCGGAAGGGGTCTGGCATACAACATGCCAGACCCCTTTTTCATTTGGCCTGAGTTTTGGATTGCTCTTTAACCTTACCCCGCTTCGTGACATACTCCCCACACCTAAAGGCTATACATTACCCACATCTTTTTGGGGAAGGGGAGAGGGAGAAACGAAGTGCTTTCTCGCACGAAAGCGGCTCTATGAACGCTGCATCGACCCCCTTGGAACGAGGCAGTAGCGGGTGAGCCGCGTTGAAAAGGGCATCATGCGCCCCCTTTTGGCAGCAAGTGGGTCGCTTGGATACAGGTAGGGTGTCG
>DAOTUR010000091.1:0-6311 GCA_034436915.1 Anaerolineae bacterium | reverse complement strand
GCGAGGCTGACGACGGGTGATTTGCTTAAGTTGCTGCAAATGGGGCACGATGCATCGTGCCCCTACAAAAGACCAAACAGGGCGTTACGATCAAGACGATGGCTCAAAAACAGCATGATTAACCCTGTTTTGAGATTACAAATTCCATTATCAAACGGCTTCTAATACGCCTCGTACAGCCGCTGCCAGTGATGCGCGGGATTGGCGTAATACTCATCCGGCGTGATATCCAGCGTGACCGTTTTCACAGCGGGCTTGACCATCGGTTGGGTCGCGTTGAAGCGGCGGACCACCTCGGCATGGGGCTTGAGCGATCCATCAGGCCGCACAAGTCCGAAAAAGCGCTCATGGATATATTCATCACACGGCGGGCGATTCCACAGCTCCGGCGCATAATCGGCAAAGCACCATAACATTGCGCCAGTGGCCCCCACATCCACCAGACGCGGCAGCACCTGTTCCAGATACAGCGATAGATCCTCCTCAGACGCCATAAACTGGGTGACAGGGCTGCCAAAGCGTGTCCACTCCCAGACTTTAGAGGCTTCCCCAGGGGCCACCGTGCAGCCGCCAAATTCTTCCATCAGGGTGGGCTTGCCGCACAGCGCTGTCGTCAGAGCGCAGCAGTAGGGGACAAAATCGGGGTCAAGTGGCCCTCTCGACCAAGGTACATACATGGGGTAGGCGTGCATCACTGCTGTATCGACGATCTGAAAGGCATCATCGGCGCGGAAGGCGTCTGCATTGCCCAGGCTTGCCACATGCAGGCCGCACGTCACATCATGGACGGGATCAATCTGCTTGATGGTGTGCATCATATCGTTGAGCCAGCGCTGACCTGTGGCCCGATCCGGCGCAACGGCGAAGAGATCCGGTTCATTGCCCAGATTCCACATCCACACAGCGGGATGCTGATGCAGCGCCTTGACCACCGTCTTGACCTGGAGAAGCTGGGCCTGCCACGCTGTCGAATCGCTGAAGTAATTGCGATAGCCCTGCGAGACTTTGACGCCGCCGCTGACAAAATCGCGGCCTGTCGTGTTCAGGGTGTTCGCATCGAGCAGCCATTTTGGAGACCAGTTGGGGCCGCTCATATGGCCCGTGAAGAAGGTGATATTAAGGACGAGGCCCAGGCCCGCCGCGATATCGCACACTGTCGCCAGATTTTTGAGGCATTCGGGCGACACGCTGTCGGGGGTGGGCTGCCAATCATCCCACAGCAGGAAGATTCGCACGATTTTCATGCCCAGGGCAGCGATGATGGCAAATTCTTCCTGCACTTCGCGGCTATCAAAATCGCTCCACCAGTACATGGCTTTGCGGCGCGGCCAGTAATTTACGCCTGTGATAAATGGGGTCGTCATAAAAATTGATCCTCAAGAAATGTGAAATCAAATCACAGTTTGAACCTTTGTGCAGACAGTAGCAATTGTACACCTTTCATAAGTATTCCTCGGTAGAATGCACGGACTTGAGACGGACACGTCCAGGTTGTTGACGACAGTGCAACGGCGCGTTATCCTCTTCGAGACTTTGAGAGAATTTTGCATCATGATCGTCTTTTCGTTTTACGCCTTTTATTATTACCGCCCGTCGCAAGATGAGGCTGTGAGGCGTTAACGACTGGCTCGATCACAGAGCGAATACGGTAACGACCAGACGCGGCCTCACCCCCCGCGTCTTTTTCGTTGTCTGGTGGGGGTGATGAAAGGATGAACACTCATGTTGAAAATTCGGGGCGTGCGCGGAGCCATCTCAGCGGAGGCCGATACCTGTGACGCGATCTGGGCGGCGGTTGACACCCTCATGCGGGCCATCATTGCCGCCAATGCCCTGGAAGAAGATGATATTGCCAGCATCCTCTTTTCCACCACGCCGGATCTGTCGGCCTGCTATCCGGCCAAAGCGGTGCGTGATATGGGCTGGACGCGGGTCGCCATGCTCGGTTTTCAGGAGATGGGCGTGCCGGATGCCGTGCCGTACTGCATCCGCGTGTTGATCCATTGGAATACTGAGACGGCGATGGAATCGATCAGGCATATCTATCTGGGCAAGGCCGAGGTGCTGCGCCCGGATTGGAAGCAGGCCGAATCATCCGGTGAAAAATAATTTTTCGTGATGCTCACGACGCCTATTGTGTCGTGACAGCTCTGTTTATGTCCCGTTGAGGCGATGTCCTCAAGAAATCTATCTAAACGAAGCTTATAGAGGAGACGAAGCATGATTGTTGTGATGAAACACGATGCCGCTGACCAGACCATTCGTGATGTGGTGGCGCGTATCGAGAACGATGGCTATCAGGCGCATTTGTCGCAGGGAGCCGCCTACACCATCATCGGCGTGGTGGGTGAAAGCCCGACACCGCTGCGCCAGGAGAATTACAGCAGTATGGAGGGCGTCGAGAAGGTCGTTCGCATCAGCGAATCATACAAACTCGCCAACCGCACCTTCCACCCGACCGATACAAAGATTGATATTGGCGGCGTCATCATCGGTGATAATCCGCTTGCGATCATCGGTGGCCCCTGCTCGGTAGAGAGTCGTGAGCAAATCATTGAGACCGCGTGGGCGGTCAAAGAGGCGGGCGGCGTGGCGCTGCGCGGCGGCGCGTACAAACCCAGGACATCGCCGTACAGCTTCCAGGGCCATGCTGAGAACGGCCTCAAGTGGCTGGCCGAAGCGCGGGAGCAGACCGGACTTCCCATCGTGACCGAGGTCATGGATGCCGCCCAACTGCCCATCATCACGCAGTATGCCGATGTGCTGCAAGTCGGCGCACGCAACATGCAAAATTTCACGCTGTTGAGCGCCGTCGGCCAGACCACGCTGCCTGTGCTGCTCAAGCGCGGCATGTCAGCCACGATCAAAGAGCTGCTCATGTCGGCGGAGTATATTCTGGCGCAGGGCAATCGCCATGTGATGGTGTGTGAGCGCGGCATTCGCACCTTCGAGACGGAGACGCGCAACACCTCCGATATCAACGCGATTCCTGTGTTGAAAGAGAAGACGCATCTACCCGTTGTGTTCGATCCGAGCCATGCCACAGGTAAATGGGAATACGTCGAAGCGCTGGCGCTGGCTGGGATTGCGGCGGGAGCCGATGCGCTCATCATTGAAGTGCATCTCAATCCTGAGCAGGCCATGTCCGATGGTCGCCAGAGCCTGACGCCCAAAAAGTTCCAGCAGCTTATCGAGCGGGTGCAGCGCATCGCCGAGGCTGTCGGACGCACAGTGCTGACGCCAAACCCCTCCCCGGCCCTCCCCACTGCCTAGACCCCTCCCTGGCCCTCCCCACTCCGTAGGGAGGGAAAAAGCCCCTCCTTGCAGAGCGGGGAGGGGTTGGGGTGGGGTACTTGCGGAGCGGGGTGGGGTAAAATAGAGCGACTATCTGAGTGATCCGAGACACTATGACACACCAACGATTTACACGGGCGGTCACATGTCATTGACCGCCAGCGGCTTTAAAACCAAACATCTGACGATTGTCGGCCTGGGCTTGATGGGCGGATCGTTAGCGCTGGCGCTGCGAGATCGCGCTGAGACGATTACGGCGGTTGAGATGCACGCGCCTTCGCGGGCCTATGCACTGGCGCATGGTCTGGTCGATCACGCGACGGATGATCTGCGGGCAGGCGTGGCCGATGCTGATACCGTGATCCTGGCCGCCCCGGTGCGCGTCATCATTGATATTGTGAGCAAGCGCATCGGGACATATCTGCGCTCGAATACGCTCGTGATCGATATTGGCAGCACCAAACATGAAATTTGTGAGGCGATGGGCCGCCTGCCGATTGGCGTCAATGCCATCGGCGGGCATCCGATGACGGGCAAAGAGATCAGCGGCGTTGAGGCGTCTGATGCGTGCCTGTACGAGAATCGACCCTTCGTCCTGTGCAGCACGCGCCGCACCACGCCCGCCGCTCGTGTGCGGGCGCTCTCCCTGATCGAAGCGCTGCGGGCCGAGCCGATTGAGATGGAGTCTGAACGCCATGATCGCATTGTGGCGGGCATCAGCCATCTGCCATATCTGCTCAGTGCCTCGCTGGTGGCGACGATTGAGGGCGAAGCCGAACACGATGACGCCTTCTGGCGGCTGGCGGCGGGCGGCTTCCGTGACACATCGCGGTTGGCGGGCAGCGACATTAAAATGATGGGCGATATCCTCAGCACCAATCAACGCGCTGTGGCGACACTTCTCGCCATGTTCCGCGTGAAACTGGCGCAGATGGAAGTCCTGCTCATTGCCGGGGAATACGAAAAACTCATGCAGCATCTCTTTTCCGTGCGCGAAGCGCGTCAAACATGGGCAGAACACTATGAGCAAAAACGCCACCGAAAAACTGACAATCCAGCCGGGACAGCCGCTGACGGGGACGACTCGCGTCCCCGGTGATAAATCGCTTTCGCACCGCGCCATTCTGATGGGGATGCTCGCCAACGGCACGACACAGGTGCGCGGCTGGCTGGCCGCAGGCGATACTGAGGCCACGTTGGGGACAGCACGGGCGCTCGGCGTCCAGATTGAACGACACGACACACACACGCTGACGATTCACGGCGGCACATTGACCGCCCCGACTCAGCCGCTTGATTTTGTCAATGCGGGGACGGGAATCCGTCTTGCGGCGGGCATCATGGCGGGCCAGCCCTTCGCCAGCATCCTGGATGGCAGTGAGCAGCTTCGCCGCCGCCCGATGCGCCGCATCATGGCCCCGTTGCAGCAGATGGGCGCAAATATCACCGCCAGCAATGACCGCTGCCCGCTGAATATTTATCCCGCACCGCTGCATGGCATCACCTACCACATGCCCGAAGCCAGCGCCCAGGTCAAAAGCGCGATTCTGCTGGCGGGCCTGTTTGCTGAAGGCGTCACCACCGTCGTGCAGCCGGGGCCAGCCCGCGATCACACTGAGCGCGTGCTGCATGGCATGGGCGCACACATCATCACCGAAGGCGACCATATCGCGCTGACGCCGGGAGCCACGCTGCGCCCACTCAATCTGACGGTGCCGGGCGATTTTTCATCGGCGGCCTTTTTGATCGTGGCCGGACTGGTTGTACCGGGCAGCGATATCACGCTGGAGGGTGTCAATCTCAATGCGACGCGCACGGGCCTGATTGATGCGCTGCTGCCAATGGGGGCCAAGATCACCGTGACCGAAACGGGATTGGAAGGCGGCGAACCTGTCGGCACGATTCGCATTCAGCACAGCGTTCTGCGCGGCACAGAGGTCGGCGGCGATACGGTTGTCCGCATGATTGACGAGTTCCCGGCCTTCATGATTGCCGCCGTGTGTGCCGAGGGCGAAACGATTGTGCGCGATGCCCAGGAGATGCGCGTCAAGGAGACGGATCGCATCGCCGTGATGGTGGCGGAATTGTCAAAACTCGGCATCGTCATCGAAGAGCGGGCCGATGGCTTCCGTCTCGTCGGGCCGCAGACGATTCAGGGCGGCGTGGTTGAGGGGCATGACGATCATCGCATTGCCATGAGTTTGACGATTGCGGGCCTGCTGGCACACGGCGTCGTCACCGTCAACGATTCGACCTGTGCGGGCGATTCATTCCCTGGCTTTGTGCAGACCTTGCAGGGTCTGGGCGCACAGATGGACGAGTCGCCGCTGGTGGTGTAGAGCAGGGGTGGTTGGAGGGCTTGGCGTGCCAAGCCCCTACTGGCGTGCCAAGCCCCTACTGGCGTGCCAAGCCCCTACGTTGTCGCCATACACGATCCTGCGCTACAATAACGTCATATCGCTGTTATGCTGCCGTCTGGAATGTTGCCTCTATGCCCAAAAAACTCTTCATCAGTTATCGCAGCCTCGACTCGGCCAAAGTCGATATGCTGGTCGCGCATCTGCGGGCCATCAAAGACACGGACGGCACAGCCTTGTATGACGTCTGGCAGGACAAGACCCACATTGTGTCCGGGCAAAATTGGTGGGATCAAATCGTCGATGGCATCATTGGCAGCGAATTCTTCCTGTTCATGCTGTCGAAAGATGCCGTGCAAAGCCCCATTTGCGCGGCAGAATTGAGCTATGCCCGCAAGCGCAATCGTCCCATCGTGCCGATTGTGCTGGAGGGTGAGTTTCAGTACAACACGGACACAGGCAAAAATGATCTCGCCTACTGGGAATTGATTCCGCAGGAACTCAACGACATGCAGGCGCAGATGCTTTTTTATGAAGGCGCGTCGTGGGTGAAGAAATTGGAAACATCTCTCGCCACCTTTGCAGCCGCCCCGCAGCGCTGGGCCGACATTCACGCGACGAAGCCGCAAGACCCGCGCAGGGCCAAGGATGCCACCAATA
>DAOTUR010000090.1:0-2780 GCA_034436915.1 Anaerolineae bacterium | reverse complement strand
CGCCAGATCGACGATGCTGGCCGCCGTGCCGACAACGGTGCAGCTTGTGCCGGAGGGCAGGTTGCTGTCCGGGTTGAGGGTCAGGGTGTTGGAGCCGCTGCCCGTCAGCACAAAGGTCTGCGCCGTGCCGCAGGTGAGTGTGAACGCGGAGGCGAGTGCCGTCACGTTTTCGCTGAACGGAATGGTGATGTTCGTGCTTCCCACTACGTTGATCGCAGTGTTGGCCGGGACAACGTTTGCCGTTATCACGGCGGGAGCGGTGGTATCAGCAGGTGTGGTGAAGATATCGCTGCGGAATTTTGCCAGCTCAACCGGGCGCAGGCTTTTGGCAATGGCCGTTGTGCTCGTGTACCACAGAGCATCGCCGCTGTCACTGAGGATCTGGAAGGTCGCGTTATTGTAAGGAAAGGCGGCTGTCGGCATCGCCACAATCACTTCGGGGGAGATGTTGGCTTGCAGCGTCGCCAGAATGGTATTGGCATCGATCAGTAGAATCGGGGCATCCCCTGTACTGCCTGACCAGGCGTACATGGCAAACGTGCCTGTGCTGGACGCAGGGCCGGCCACAATGATGCAACCATCGCTCTTGCATTTGATGTCACGAATACCGCGTCCAGCCAGATCGAGTTCAATCGGGGTGCCAAAGGTGGCAACTGTTTGGTCGTCAGCAATATCGACCAGACTGGACATGTTGGTCACAGGCACAATGAGCGCTTTGGTGCGTGCGCCGCCGCCGCTGATGGGAACCAACGGTGCGCGGAAGCCCAGGTAAGCGGTGGTGGTGCTGCCCGGCGCGAAGGTGAAGCCTTCCATATTGAAGCCATCATTCGTGACGGCTTCGGGGGCTTTGCCAGAGGCCGCGCTGGTGGCAAAGCCGTAAGCATTGGCATTGCCTGCATCCCAGGTGAGCAGTTGGTCACGCAGGGTGTCGTAATATCCGATGTTTGTAAACGTGGTGGCAGCACCCGTATTCGTCACATCGGCCCCGAAGATACGGTTGCGGTTGGCACGGAGGCTGCCACTGCTGCTGTTGCTGAGTGAGCCGATCCCGTACAGGCGAGTCCCCACAAGCTCCAGGCTTTCAAAGTCAACCTCGCGTGCAAGCCCGGAAGACAAATCCGTGAGGGCCAGCGAGCTGGTGATATCGGTACGCGTCACAGGCGTGAGGGAGGCATTGCGGTCATAAACGCGCAGAACCTGGCCTTCATCATCCGCAACCACCATATAAGTGGCATCTAGCGCCACTGCCGCTGATGCATCCGCCGAACCCGTCGGGTAAAAATCGGACGGTGCGCTGGTGGCCGTCGTTACGCCATAAAAGAACAGCGTATCGGTTGATTCCGTGCCATCGCTAACATTCAATGTGATGACCGCAAGGCCCGCCCCTGTGGGGTTGGGCAGATCCAGCGTATAGCTGCTGCCACCCGTCGATGTCACGGTGGGATTGGCAACGACAGCCGTGTTGCTGCTAGTCGCCGTTAAGGTGATTGTGTCTGCATTGGGATCGGAGGCAGTCAATGTAATCGTCTGAAGCGGGCTGCTCGTGGTGTCGCCCTGAACCACTGAGACGCCGCTGTACTGCAAGTTCGATATCATGGGTGCGCCGCACGAGACGTTAATATCGTCGATGCCGATCCATTCGTCGCTGCTGTTGGCGTTGGTGGTCATAATGCGGATTTGGACCTGCGACTGTCCCACGGCGGCTGCGGGTAGATACACATTCACAGGTGTTACAGGTTGGTTGGAGGCTGATGTGGCATCTGTCAAATAGGCAGCCGGGACGTTGGTGAAGCTTCCGCTTAGTCCGACACGGTACTGCACCGCCAACTGCTGGCGCGTGTCATCAACGGTTTCCAGGTCGCGCACATTAAAACTCACGCTGACAAGATCGCCAGCGCTGCTGCCAGTGGTATCAATATGAAGCAGCAGATACGGGGCATCTGCCGTACCGGAACCTGCCAGAGCAATGGTGGGGTTAGTCAGCTCAAATTCGGTGACACCCCCCGTACCAAACGCGGCTGGATCTGTGAGATTGATATTCACATCCGTCACAAGGCCCGAATCGGCAGCGACCAGGGTTTGTGGGTCGGCGTCCGTTGAAGTCGTGAGGTTGTCGCCACGATAGCCGATGATGCTGGGGACAGTCATCCAGTCATCTGCGAGCGACAGATTGGCAACAGTGCCCCAGTCTTCTCGCAGGGCTGTGCCCGAACAAATCGCTTTATAGTTTCCATTCGCACGGACAGGACTGAGAGACACGACAAATCCCACGCTCAACAGTGTGAGAAGTGGGATGATTCGAACCAGACTTCTAAAAGCTGGTTGCAATAAGCGCATAACGCTCTCCTTGATAAAGCCAGACCGTAAACATCGGCATTCTATAAACCCACACGCGTGCTAACTCCCTTTAAAATGGCTGGAACGCACACTCGAACTCTCTGCCTGTATTGGCAAACACAACCCATGATGTCCTAACGCGGCCCACAAACGCGTTATGTAATTGGGGTCAATCAGGACCTCACGTTTCTATAAAAGTGTTGAGTGGGGGAGTACAACTCACCATACTATCATCGCGTTGATGAGTGATGGTTAAGCAGACGTAAAGATCTTGTTGTGACTGAGTTATAAAATAAATCTCATAAGAAGTCGCTTAGGGCAAGACTAATTTGACAGATATGAATCCCTCGTAACTACTTTGACAATGTTAGGCTTTTCCAAAGAAATAGCTGTTCCCATTCAGAGGGGGCAATACGAACAAACCATTTGTCGAGACCTGTTAA
>DAOTUR010000089.1:0-5475 GCA_034436915.1 Anaerolineae bacterium | reverse complement strand
ATTTATAGGGGATTTGGCTTGGGCAGGATGCATCCTGCCCCTACGAACCTAAAATTCACATGGAGAGGTGAATAATTACGGTCAAATTTGCTTCAAAAAGGCAGATTTGGCTGTGTTTTTAAAATTGGCGAAGGTATTGTCGTATAGAACCACCATTCGTAGGTTTAGATCGCGCCCCTACAAAAACGCTGTGATCTTTTGTAAACCTTTCGAATGGAGCGAAAATCCCGACTACGTTATTCGTGTATACCCGTCCACAAAACCCCGCAAATACAAACGCGGGAGATCGTGTCTCCCGCGTTGGCATAAGCTTTAAACGGAGTTATGAGCCTGTATTGCCGGGACTGGCCGCATCCAGCGGGTTTGTGCCGTTGGTCACTTCGGCCCCATCGGAAATGCCATCCCCATCGGTATCGGCCACCAGCGGGTTTGTGCCATAGGTGGCCTCCTGGGTATCGAGCAGGCCATCATTATCATCATCGGTATCGCAGGTGTTGCTGATGGTGTCGCCATCGGTATCGACAGCATCAACCGCGCACACATCGACCTGGGCTGTGGCCTCCGGCGTGACAATCACACCGTTGGGCGTCTCATCGCAGGCATCGCCCACACCATCGCTATCGGTATCGGTGATATTTGTGGTTTGCAGCGTCGGGCAGTTGTCGGAGGCATCCGACACGCTGTCACCGTCGCTGTCGATGACCACCGGCGCTTCCTGAGTGGCAAGAGACTCGCCCTCACCCTCATGGTCGTCTTCGCCCTCGTGTTCATCGTCCGTTGGGACGGGCGCACAGCTAAAGCCTTCGACACCATCGACATCAAAGCTGTCGTCATTGGCCCCGAACTTGCTGCGATCCGACGCATCGACAAGCTTGATGTAACGCGCCCAGGGCAGCGACGCCAGATCATATGCCTGATCTTTATCGCTGGTCGTGCCGATCAGCACCCACTGATCGAGATTTTGTGACGCATAGACGTTTGCGGCTTCGGGATACTGGCTCCAGCTCTTTGTGCTGTCATTGAAGGAGGTCTCCCAGATACGGACATCCAGGCCCACGCCATTTGTAATGACGTTGGGCGCAAAGTCCAGCACCAGCGTCCCTGTGCCTTCACCATTGCCGAAGCCGAGGCTGACGAAGTTGTCACTGTCGATGATCTGGGGAGCGCCCAGGGCCTTGCTCGGATCGGTACGGCCTGCCGCCAGTGCGCCGCCGCCTTTGGTCGTGCCGGGTGTATAGCTCACAACGCTCATGGCATAGCATGAGGTGGGCGTGACGACAGGATTGACGGTCACAACCAGTGGTGACTCGCTGATGGCTCCGTCTTTATCGCGGATGAGGCCGCGCACATTGAAGCTGCCTGCTGATGAGTAGGAGCAGACGAGATTGGCCTGTGAGCCTGTACTGACTGCGCCTGCACCCAAACCGCAGTCGAAGGCGTAGTTGAAGCCAGCGGCGGTATCCACCGAACCGGGATCAAAGGGCGATACCAGCGCCAGCGTCGATGTCTGTCCGGCTGAAATCGTCAGCGGGGAGGCGCTGAACTGCGCGGTGGGCGCGACATTCGTCACCGTCAGCGTGAAGGTGGCAGTCGTTTGTGCGCCGCGTGCATCAGTCGCCGTAATCGTCACGAGTTGTGGCGCAAGCGGTCCGTCATTGTGCGTGAACATCACGACGCCTGCGCTGTTGCTTGCGCTGCTGCCGCTCAGAGAGGATGTCACGGTGACAGCATCGCCATCAACATCGCTGACTATCCCAATCGCAATCTGCTGGCCTTCGCTGATCGTCAGGTTGCCATTCAGCGAGAGAGTCGGCGGCGTGTTTTTGCTGCACGCCAGCGGCGAGGTGCGGTTGCCGCCCACAATCGAGACGACTGCATTGGTGCTCTTGGCGTTGGGCGCTGTTACGTCATAGGACAGCGGCACGCGCCCGCCTGTGAATTGGCAGGCATTGGGGTAGGTGAGCCAGAGCGCAGACAGCGTTGTGACATACGGTGCGGCAAACGATGTGCCTGCGCCGACGCGAGTGATATTGCCGTTGGCATCTCGATCGAGGACATAGCCTGCACCCGGCGCTAAGACATTGCCATCATGCGACATCACCCACAGGTTGCCAAAGGTTCCGAGCGTTGCGCCTACCGCAATGGTCTCAGGGAAGCGGGCGGGAGCCAGCGGCGCAGCGCCCAGAATCGGGCGGAAGTTGCCCGATGACGCCACCGGGATCAGCGCAAAGCGCGTGTTGGGGTCAGAGTCGGCGGCTTCATTGGCGCTGCGCGTCAGATAGCCGCGCAGGAGGGGACGCAGGCCGTTCAAGGGGTCATCCATCGCCGCGCCCTTGTTCGCCAGATATTCCAGGTAATCATCGGTGAATTTGCTCGGTATGCCCAGCTTGGTTTCAGCAAACTGTGCCACGCCACCGTAGCCATTCAAGCCCGCCTGAACCGTCTTGAGAGTCGGTGTTCCCTGGCACGGTTTGCGATTCTTCTCAGCTTCGCGTTCCTTATTATCTGGCCCGCGCAGCTTCCACTCCGGCGGTTCGCGGCGTCCATCGACTTTGAAGACGAACATTTGGCGTCCGGGGACAAAGACAGTCGGTTGGCCGCGTCCCTGCGGATTTTTCTCAAAACGATTTTTGCTGCCAATCGGGATGGTGACGTTGACCGTGTTTTTGTTGTCATAGCCATAGTAGGCCGTGAAGTTGCCATTGCCCTGATGCACCGTACATTCCAGGATCGGGATGACAGCCGCATTGCGGATGGGAGTCATAGACGCCATCGTCGTTTGCATCTGCGTGAAGCTAAACGGCTTGGTGGTTCTAAAGATCGCGCCGCTCTCGGAATCAGTGAGGGTCACTCCGACAGGATCATCGCAGGGAACCAGACCAAAGCTCATGTTGACGGCAAAATGCTGTGTGGCTGGCAGCATACTGTTGACGGTGGTGCGAATCTTGCTGGCGATCAACGTGGTGTCAAGGTTCGCGCCGTTAATATCGACGTTGACCAGGGTGATCTGTGGATCGGGATCACGCACCGCATTGATCGCGCCGAGCAGATCGACAAACGACTTCCGCACATCATAGCCGTGTGAGGTGGGCGTGCTGAAATCATCGACGATGAGAATAGCGGTAGGAACGCTGTTGTAGCCTGCGCCGCCTTCAACCCCCGGCAGAAGCTGCGTCAGCCATGCCGGAGTGACCGGATTATTCCAGATATCCTTGACGATCTGATCGAGCGACAGGCCCGACACATTGAAGCCGAGACCGGAGACGCTGAAGCCCAGGCCCGACACATTGAAACCGAGACCGGAGACATTGAAGCCCAGGCCCGACACATTGAAACCCTGTCCATCCACTTTATCGGGTGTGACAGCACAAGCGCCGGATGGTGAACTGGCCCGCACGGAGAAGACGCCAGTCGATAAAGCAACGACGAGCGTCGTAAAAATGACAAGTCTATTGATGAATTGACCCATGATCATGTCCTCGTGAACTGCTTTGATAATCGGACATTACTTTTCCCTAATATAACTATACCATAGTTACAAATTTGTATAGCTATCTAGCGCAATATTTTAGACAAATTTGTTATTTTTGCAGACAATATATGAGAATTGGAAGATTTTTTAACGGAATTGTATCATTTTAGCGGATATGAATTGATCCAGCTTACAATTCACACATATATGTCAAACCGATTTCCTACAGACTTCGGTTGACGATCTCTTAACAAGATCAACCCTGTCTCATCGTCATGCCCATTGTTTTATATATCGCCCCCTCGTAAAATATTCATTAAGATATTGCGGGATAATCAATCCTGGGTCTTAATTTTTTTAACAAAATGGAGAGGGATTTGTGGATTTTGACTATAGAATAAAGGGTAAGATCACGTTAGGCTTTTAATATATGCATAAAGTCAAGAGGGTGTGATGACCAACCCAACCAATCCCACCGCCGTCGATTTCAAGACCTTAAACGCTCTCGTGGTAGAAGATGACGCGGGAGGGATGGCAATTATTGGCGTGATGATGCGCTATCTAAGCATCAAAGCCTATATCAATACCACCGGCGAAGATGTGCTGGCGATGGCCCATGCGATGCAGCCGCCGCCCAACATTGTTTTCCTCGATATCAATTTGCCGCGCACAACGGGCTATCAAATTTTGAAGCTGATTCGCGCCGATGCCAAATTAAAAGGCGTGCTGGTCGTGGCCGTGACCGCGCAGGATGCCGATACAGAAATCCCCCTGTGCAAAGAGGCTGGCTTTGACGGCTATATCGGTAAGCCGATCAGCCGTATGCGCTTTCCGCGTCAGCTTCGCCGCATTCTTGCGGGCGAGGCCGTGTGGGAGACGTATTAACGAGGGATGCCCTTTGAGGGCAGAGTGGTGTGGGGTACGGGTGAAAGCCACTCAGCGTCCGCTATCGTAGCCCCACAACAGCGTTTTCTCCCGCCTCGATCTAAACGGGCGGGATGCTGTCCTCGCCCTTCAATTTTCTAACGCGACCTGCCGAATGTCTCCCTGGGCGCGGAAGAAGATCATCGACCACACCACCACGCTCAACATGCCACTCATGACAGTCAGCGTCTCCGCCGGAGCACGCACGAGCATGTTATTGCCCAGCGTCCCCAGCGTATACATGCCAAGTCCGACCCCGCATACCAGCCCCAGCACCGCCGATGGTTTCAAAAGGCCGTAGAGCGATTCGCGGACGCGCAGCGCTCGCTCTCCAAGCAACAAAAATCCTGCCGCCATGAGAAAAAAGCCCACCAGCGCCACGCCATTGATGAGCAGTTCGGGCAGCGAATGCATATCGCTGAAGCTGCGGCTGGTGGCTTCGGCAATGATGGGCTTATGGTAGATGATCCACCCGAACAGGCGCGGCACGCTCACCGCCACGATGCCCGTGTGAATCAACTGCTCATAGGTATACAGCGGCGCACCATGTGGGCGCACGGCCAGCAGCGTCTTGAAGCCGTAGACGATATACAGCAGCGGCAGAAACAGGGCGAGATTAAACGCCAGATGGCCTGCAACGGACTCATTGAAGGCGACACTGACACCATACAGCAGCGGATACGACAGGCCCACCACAGCCGCAATACGATAATTGCGCCGTGTATGATAGGTCGTCTGATATTCATCTGATACAGCCCGCGCATTGCCCAGGGCATCCAACGCGATTGTGCGGGCAATGGCGTCGCTGTAGCCCTCTCCCAGTGCATATTCATACGCATCGAGATAATGATCGGTGAGTTCAGCCGACAAACGGGCGGCAGCAGCAGCGGGCAAGCCGTGCGTTGCGGTTTTCAACCAGCGGGCCAGCTCAGGCGGGGTCATCGAATCGGCGCGGGATAGCCCTGCCTTTAGGCAAGGGGAGGGAGAGCGCCTTGTCCTTTCTGGTAGGTATAGCCGTCAGAGTGGTGAAGCGTCTTGAGATGTTTGTGCGATGCCGTGACTTTGCCGAGCGCTGTCAC
>DAOTUR010000088.1:0-2667 GCA_034436915.1 Anaerolineae bacterium | reverse complement strand
GTGACATACTCCCCACACCTAAAGGCGGGGGCATCTGCCGTAAACGCCGGAGGCTTGGCTTACGCCAAAACTTCCACCGACTGAGACAGTATGAGATGATGCCCCATCTCATAGACGAGTCTATCAGAAAAAGTGGTTTGTGCTCCTACGCCTTATATCCCCATGCCTGAAGTCAGGGGCTTTACGGCGCTTTTTCGGTAACAACCTAATCCCGTTCCAGCCGTGATCGGCGCTTGGGCTGCTCCTCGGCCTCTGAGTCCTCAAGCTGCGTCCACAGATCATCCGCTGCGGGTTGATCCGCCGCCGGACGAGTGCGGCGGGCAGGTTTGACAGACACTTCAACCGCCTCCACCGCCGTTTGAGAACTCTGCGACAGCGATTTGGGCACGAGTGTTTCCAGCATCCCGGCAAAGACGATAGGCAGCGCCGACAGAATAAAGCGGGCTTTGCGCGGGTCGCGCTCAATATGCTGTTCGACCTCTTGCAGCAGGAAGATCAGCGCCCGCAGCAGCAGCACCTCCAGGGCAATCGCCGTCTCAATGCTGTGCTGCAACGCCTTCGTATCGCGGCGGTTGAGCAACATCCAGCTTGACGCCACCATCATCGGCATGGTGGTGAGCGAGACCAGCGATAGGCTGAGCAAAAACGCCTGCCGCACATCCTCCGGCAGTTGATCGATCTGCGCTTCCATTTGCAGTTGTTCCGCCAGCCGCGCCATGATCGTGGCGGCCAGACGATTGGACGCCCGCAGCATCGGCGCACGAGTCAGGGCGTGATCGATTTGTTCCAGGCGGGCATACTCATCTGCCGCCCGTTCGTCGCTCTGGAGCGCCTCCGCCAGCAAATTCTCCTGCTCTTCGGCCAGCACCCCATCGAGTTTTTCCTGCATCCACAGACGCACTGTATCAGTCATGGTAGTTAGCTGCCTTCCAACAGCGAGTTGATGACATCATGGCCCGTTTCTGTGGGGCGCAGTTTCTCGGCCAGCATCTGGCGGGCGCGGAACAGGCGGCTTTTGATGGCGCTCTCCGTCGTCTCCAGCGTGTTGGCAATATCGATATACGAGTAGTCGTACCAGTAGCGCAGGATGACCGCCGCCCGATATTCGGGAGCCAATTCATCCAGCAGGCGCTGAATGCCCTGCCCGCGCTCATTTTTCAGCGTCCATTCTTCCGGCGTCGGCTCCGATGAACTCAGGGCCAGCGCCGATTCACTCGGCAGCGGATCATCCAACGACAACCAGCGAATGCGGCGTTTCCGCAGACGATCAATGCAGTGATTAGACGCAATCGACAGGAGCCATGTTTTGAAGGAGCGTTCGGCATCATAGCGATACAGATGAAGATACGCCCGCAAAAATGTTTCCTGGGCAGCATCTTCGGCTTCGGCCCGTTCGCCCAACATACGATACGTCAGGTTATACACCGCATCTTGATAGTTATAGACGAGTTCGGCAAAGGCATCCTGATTGCCCTGCTTCGCCTGTTGTATCCATTCGAGTATTGTTGCATCCGGCTCGTTCACGGCCCACTCCCGCACATCCTCCACCCAGAGGCAGAGTACGATTCTCTATACGAATGCGGCGCACGCTGCGTTGCATCTTAAGGTCAGTATATCGTCATTCCGATGCTGATCCAATGACGAACGATAGAATTATGTTCATGTTGGATGAGCGATCATTGGTAGTACATCGCCACGATGATAATGACACATACGGCACGACGGTTTGTAGGGACATGACACGTCCGAACCTCATATGCAGCAACTTAAGCAAATCATCCGTCGTCCGCCTCGTTTTTGTCCTGCTTTTGGGGCGTGTTTCGGCGGGGTTTTCAACCCCGCAACACGGAAGACAGGGACTTTCAGTCCCTGGCGCAAGCGCTTTGGTCGCGTGATGAGGTGGGTGAAGACGCACACTTTGGCCCACAATGAGCACAAAATCCTTAAGTTGGTGCATATGGGACATGTCATGTCCGAACCTGTAGACACGGCGTGCCAAGCGAAGCCACCGAAGGTATGTCCCTACAGAACGCTTCGCTAAAAACAAAAAGAAAGCCCCCGGTTTTCCCGGAGACTTTCACACACCACACACAGAAGGAGAATTAACGTTACTTAGTTCCGATCCCGTCCGATACCACCCTGACTTTCAACATCAGGGCTGTCGTGACGTGAAGAACCCGCATTGAAGGAGCCACCACTCTGGCTGCTGGGCGGGGGATTGAAGATGCCGCCGCCGCTGGAAGAAGAAGGTGTCGAAGGACGCGAGAGCACATTTCCAAAGATGCCGCCACCATTGCGCGGACGATCCCGCCCAATGCCGCCCTGACTTTCAACATCAGTGCTGTCATAGGTGGGGCGATTGCCGCCGCCTTGCGGAGAATTGCCCTGAGTGCCTGCCGCACCGCCTGACATCATGCTCATCAAGCGCGGCAGGACAAACATGACGAAGAGCACGGCAATAGCAAGAAAAAACAGTGTATCGGGTGACATGTTCATGATGCCTTTCCTAAATCGGGTAAGCGAGTCGTGAGGCTCGGCGTTAGCGAATGTCGAACGATGTTGAGCGATACGAATTGCCATTGACGAAGAATTCCGCCTCGTAACTGCCTGCTGTCCACACCTGGGCGCTCTGCGACGGTTTGAACACGAAGTTCACGCACACATTGT
>DAOTUR010000087.1:0-7895 GCA_034436915.1 Anaerolineae bacterium | reverse complement strand
CAGTGCACCCCACCGTAACCGTCAATCATCACGCAGGAGGCATCCGCGAGTTTTGCGGCCAACCCTGCCCATCCCAACTCGATCATACTTAAAGGAAAGGTGGGATAAATATCATAATGATCGGGACGTGTCCCCCGATGAGTGGGCATCACATCTTGCGACGTTTTGCGATGCATCACGCCTCTCCTTGATTCGGGCGCTGATAATCGTCGTCGTAGCGGGTGATATCGGCCTGCTGCCAGTTGCCAAAAGCCACTTCCAGCACACGGACTTCAGGGCCGCCGCTGCTCAAACGATGTTTGGCATTGGCCGGTATCCAGATTTCATCGCCCACGTTGGGATGCAAAATCTGGTCATCGACTTGTACAACAGCCCCTTCATCCAGCACAATCCACAGTTCGGCACGTTCGGTGTGCGATTGCAGACTCAAGCGCTGTCCGGCTTTGACCGACATTAGGCTGACAGTAACATCATGATTATGGGCATACTGTTTGAACGATCCCCAGGGCCGCTCGACCAGATCAACGGGCGGCTTCTCATCGGGAATGGGTTTTGTAACGTCATTGGTCATCTGACACTGTTCTCTCTTTGATAAACGGCTCGCTCAACCAAGGTGGGCTGGCCCTCCCGATTGACAACCACATGGCGAAAGTTGTCCTGGGCGAGGGCAGCGTAATCGTGCCCTGCTGCCGATGGGTAGACGCCGATATACATCAGCGGCACAGCACCCGTGTTCATCGTGCGATGCGCGGTAAAACCGGGCACATACAGGATGCTGTTGGCGGTCATGGGGATGAGCTGCGTTTCACCCGTTGTCTCATGTTCAAGCAGCATCATGCCCTCGCCTTGCAGCGTGATATACACCTCAGCCGCCTTGCGCCACTGGTGATAATGCCCCCTGGTCATGTAATACTCGTCGCCAATTCGTCCAGGCATCAGAGTACCAAAGCCATAATGCATCTGACCATCGCCCTGCGCTGATTCAATGGAGGAGACTTGATAGATAAGTGGATCGCCCTGCTGGAGCGCGGCTTCGTAAGTGGTGGCATCGGCAAAAACATTTTTGAGATCGCTCAGGCAGCGTTGCGAGAGCTGACCGTTCTCAAGGGTATGCGTTTTAAAATCAATCGGCATCATATTCATCTAAGTTTCATCAAATTTTATCGAACATCATGCACACAATATAAAACATAAACGAACAAAAAGCAACATACTCGCGCAAATTGCTCTTTCTCATTGATCACGCTAAAATGCGTTTACGAGGTTCATCGATGCTACCAGCACAGCGAATTCAACAAATTTTGCAACACATCACCGAACACGGCGTGGGAACAGTCAGCGACTTGAGCCAGAAGTATCAAGTGTCTGAGATGACCGTTCGCCGCGATTTGAAATTGTTAGAAGAACAAGGGTATGTCAAGCGCACGCATGGAGGAGCGATTATCTCCTCCCAGATTGAACCCCGTTATGTGGTGAAGCAGCAGGTTCAGACCGATGCAAAAAATGCGATTGCCAGATATGCCGCCCAGAATTTCATTGCCGATGGCGACATTATCTTGATGGAAGGTGGTACAACGGTCACGATGATGGCGCAGTATCTTGCTGACTACCGTCACCTGACAATTGTGACCAACGGCCTCTTTACACTGCAAGAGTTACGCGGACTGTTGAAACATCATACCGTGATCTCGACGGGGGGGCTGCTGCGTGATGTATCGTTTACATTCGTGGGCCCTACAACTGAAGCCTTCTTCGCCCAGTTCCACGCGAACAAGGTGTTTCTCTCCGCAACAGGGTGGGATGCAAAAGTCGGGTTTACAGACCCCAATATTTTTGAAACGACAGTAAAACGGGCTATGCTGAAAGTTGCGGAACAGCGAATCCTGCTGGTCGATGCCAGCAAGTTTGGGGTTATCTCCCTCTCCTCGTTTTTAGAGCCTTATGACATTCATGCGTTAATCACCGATCCAGACACATCGCCAGATGTCGTAGCACACTTCCAGACCCATAAGGTCGACATTTGTATCGCTCCCTAACCCCGGGGTAGCGCAGCGGTGATTATGCCTGGCGGCAGCGCGGACCGAGTCATCGAACCCAAACCGATGCCGGGTTAAAGCCCGTCATCGAAGCCGCCTTTCATCAAGGGCGAGGCTGCTACGGTGTGCCACATATCCATGCTGAACTCCAAGCGCAGGCCTATCGGGTCGGCCGCCAGCGATGTGCGTCTGAGCGCCTTTGAGGTGCTCGACAGCCTGGAGACGCCCGCCATACCAAGTGTCACGCCGTGCTGCTCCATCAGCGACTTGATCTCTGTGATCAGGTCTTTATTCTTGGCCGCCTTCCAATACTGGCTCAAAACACCAATCACATAACTGCTATCCGCCACGATGGTCACTATGATGCCGGGTTGCTTAAGCGCCAGCACGACCTAGCATTCTCATCTTGTTGGCGTACTAGAACGTCTTGGCAGCGTGGAACCCCGCTTGATGAGATGCCCCTTGAGAATCACTTCGCGGGTGGGCCGATTGGCCTGATCAATGGCCTGAAACAGCAAATCTCCGGCAGTCGCTCCAATATCGTAGGTGGGCTGGCTGATGACCGTGATCCCTGGCCCGACGTGCGGCGTCCACACCGTCTCATCGAAGCCGCACAGCGCGATATCCTGTGGGATGGTGAGATTGGCGGCCCGCAGCGCATTGAGCGCCCCAATCGTCAGCCGACTGTTGCCCGTCAAAATCGCATCCGGCAGGCTCTTTGTACTGAGCAGACGGGTCAGATATTCTTCCGCCTCGGTCTCACGCGGCGGCAAAAATGTGACCAGCGCCGGATCAAATTTGATATTGTGATCGCTGAGCGCCATTTTGTGCCCCTGCAAGCGTTCGCGTCCAGTGCTGCTGTTTTGCAAGCCCAGGATCGCGGCGATTTTCTTGTAACCGTTTTCAATCAGATGACTCGTGAGGGTATAGGCCGTCTGGATATTGTCGCAGACGACGCAGTTCACGGATGCCCCCTCAATGCGTCGATCAATGATGACGAGCGGTGTGCCGCTGTTGACGAACGGCTGATAGGCTTTGAGAGATTCCTGCGTCGGGGAGACGATGATGCCTGCCACATTTTCATCAAGCAGGGTCTTCAAATAAAGCTGCTCTTTTGCCGGGTCTTCATCAGTGTTGCAGAGGAAAACGCTCATTTCTTTGGCGTTGGCAATGTCTTCAATCGCACGGGTGATGGCCGTGAAGTAGGGGTTGCGAATATCCGACACCAGCACGCCAATCGTGCGCGACTGAAGCTTCCGCAGGCTGCTGGCAATGCGATTGGGACGGTATCCCAGTTCCTCAACTACATCAAGCACTTTCTGCCTCAGTTCAGGGCGCACCCGTTCGGGATGTGAGAAGACCCGCGAGACCGTCGCCACCGACACACCTGCTTTGAGAGCAACCTCTTTAATGCTTGACATAATTATTCCCCAAAAAATTTGCAGGTGATCATTTTTAGAAAACGATTACAGAAAATTAATTAAGTTAAGATATTGTTTTCTGCAAGCATCTGAATTGTATTGCACAGAGTATAGGGATTTTACCAGAAAAACATAGGATTTGAGCGTTGATTATGACTCGTAACTCTGCAATAAAACATCCTGTGAAATCTCACAAACATAAAATTCTTGACATTGGCCTGTAAACGATTACACTCAAATCTATGCAACAAGCTTTAAAAATCAGTTTAATTTTGATATGGAGCAAAAATGTTACACAAAAAACGTTTGTTAGGAATGCTCGTAGCAGTCTTTATTTTGGTGATGAGCGCGTCATCCGTGCTCAACGCCCAGGATAAAAGCATCATCATCGGCTTGATCACCAAGACGGAAACCAACCCCTTCTTCGTCAAGATGCGCGAAGGCGCTCAGGCCAAAGCCGATGCCCTCGGCGCGACCCTGCTCACCGCCGCAGGCGCATTTGATGGCGACAACGAAGCCCAGGTCACAGCCATTGAAAACATGGTCAATGCCGGAGCCAAAGGCATCCTTATCACCCCCAGCGACACCTCCGCCATCGTCCCGGCTATCAAGAAGGCCCGTGATGCAGGTGTGATTGTCATCGCCCTCGATACCCCCACCGACCCCCAGGATGCCACCGACGCGCTGTTTGCGACGGACAACCTCCAGGCGGGCGTTCTCATCGGACAGTATGCACGCGCCAAAATGGGCGACAAGCCCGTCAAAATCGCCATGCTCGATCTGGCTCCTGGCATCACCGTTGGGCAGCTTCGTCATGACGGCTTCCTCCAGGGCTATGGCATCAAGCAGGACGACGCGCAGATCGTCTGCCAGCAGGACACCCAGGGCGACCAGTCCAAAGGTCAAACCGCCATGGAAAACTGCCTGACCATCGATCCTGAAATCAATCTGGTTTACACCATCAACGAACCCGCCGCCTTTGGCGCTTACACTGCGATTGACAATGCAGGCCGCGCCAAAGACGTGACGATTGTCTCGGTGGATGGCGGTTGTGCAGGCGTGGAAGGCGTTGTCGGAGGCAAGATTGCCGCCACATCACAGCAGTATCCGCTGCGTATGGCCTCGCTCGGCGTCGAAACCATCGTCAAGTATGCCCAGACAGGCGAGAAGCCCACAGGCTACACCGATACAGGCGTCACGCTCATCACCAATGATGCGACCTACGGCGGCGGCGAAGGTGTCGTCTTCGGTGTCAATAGCTGCTGGGGCGAACCGGGCAAAACAGCGTTGGCTGATGCCCAGACCGCACAAACCGCATCGACCAAAGCCGCTATTGCCACGATGAAAGAGCCGCTGACACTTGGCTTGATCACCAAGACAGAAACCAACCCCTTCTTCGTCAAGATGCGCGAAGGCGCTCAGGCCAAAGCCACCGAACTTGGCATCACCCTGCTGACCGCCGCCGGTGCATTCGATGGCGACAACGAAGCCCAGGTCACGGCCATTGAAAACATGGTCAATGCCGGAGCCAAAGGCATCCTCATCACCCCCAGCGATACCTCCGCCATCGTCCCGGCCATCAAGAAGGCGCGTGATGCAGGCGTCGTCGTGATCGCCCTCGATACCCCCACCGACCCCCAGGATGCCACCGACGCGCTGTTTGCGACGGACAACTTCCAGGCGGGCGTCCTCATCGGACAGTATGCACGCGCTGTCAATGGCGATAAGCCTGTCAAGATCGCCATGCTCGATCTGGCTCCCGGCATCACCGTCGGTCAGCTTCGTCATGACGGCTTCCTCCAGGGCTTCGGCATCACTCAGGATGACGCTCAGATCGTCTGCCAGCAGGACACCCAGGGCGACCAGTCCAAAGGTCAAACCGCCATGGAAAACTGCCTGACCATCGATCCTGAGATTAATCTCGTTTACACCATCAACGAACCCGCCGCGTTCGGCGCTTACACCGCAATTGACAATGCAGGTCGCGCCAAAGACGTGACGATTGTCTCGGTTGACGGTGGCTGTGCAGGCGTGGAAGGCGTTGTCGAAGGCAAGATTGCCGCCACATCACAGCAGTATCCGCTGCGTATGGCATCACTTGGTGTGGAAGCGATCACCAAGTATGCCCTCACAGGCGTCAAGCCCGCAGGCTATACCGATACAGGCGTGACGCTCATTACCAACAACACGCAGGACGGTCTCTCCAGCATCGACTCCAAAGCGGGTCTCGAAATCTGCTGGGGCGGCAAGTAACACCTGACACAAAGCACAATTAAGGATTTCTCATCGATAGAGGCATGATATTCATGCCTCTATCGATCCGTCTCTACTTTTTGATGAAATACATGAGTGGGTGGTTTGCCACTTTGAACCGCTGCACTTTTGGAGGTTTCTTTCGTATGCTTGCCAAAACTAAAAATACGTCCTCACCCCGCGCCTCCCTGGATCTGCGTGCGCTGCTGCTGACACCGACGGTTGGCCCTCTGATCGCGCTCATGCTGGCCTGTTTGTTCTTCTCCACGCAGTCAGATCGCTTTTTCTCCGGCCAAAATTTCTCGCTCATCGTTCAGCAAACGGTGGTCGTGGGGGCGTTGGCGATTGGGCAAACCATCGTTATCCTGACGGGCGGCATTGATCTGTCGAACGGCTTCATCATGGCCTTCGCGTCGATGATTATGACCAAAACGGCTGTCGATAATGGCGTGAATCCGGTTATTGCCATCGTGCTCGGCATTACAATTGCGGGCCTGTTCGGATTGGCAAACGGCCTGCTGATCACGCGCTTCAAGCTGCCGCCCTTCATCGTCACGTTGGGGATGCTCAACATCGCCTTTGCGGTGACGCGCCTCTACACCATCAAAAGCGTCAACAATCTGCCGGATGTGCAAACATTTCTCGGCGAAACCTTCAAATTGGGGGAGACATCCGTCACATACGGTTCGATTGTGATGTTCGTGCTCTTTGCCATCGTCTGGTTTGTCCTGCGCGAGACCGCCATCGGGCGACACATCTACGCTGTCGGCGACAATCCCGAAGCAGCGCGTTTGTCGGGGATTTCTGTCGAGCGCATCCTGCTGATTGTCTACACCACAGCGGGCGTCTTCTACGGCATTGCGGCGGTGCTCTTGATTGCCCGCACAGCCTCCGGCGATCCCCAGGCAGGCCAGAGCTCCAATCTGGAGAGTATCACGGCGGTGGTGCTGGGAGGAACGAGTTTGTTCGGCGGGCGCGGCAATGTGTTGGGGTCGCTCATCGGGGCGCTGATCGTGAGCGTGTTCCGCAACGGCTTACAGCTTATGCGCGTCGATTCGCTGTATCAGGTGCTCATTACGGGCATCCTGGTGATCCTGGCAGTGGCGGTTGATCAATTTTCTCAGAGAGTCAAATCATGAATCCTTCTGATACAACCCCATCCGAGAAAACTCCACAGGCCATCTTCCAGGCGCATAATCTGGTCAAGCGCTATGGTCATGTCACCGCGCTGGATGGAGCCGATTTTGAGCTGCTTGAAGGCGAAATTATGGCCGTGATCGGCGACAATGGCGCGGGCAAATCCACGCTTATCAAGGCGCTTTCAGGCGCGGTCATCCCGGATGAAGGCGAAATTCGGCTCAACGGCACGCCTGTTCATTTCAAGACGCCGCTGGACGCCCGCCGCTACGGAATTGAAACCGTCTATCAAAATCTGGCTGTCGCGCCTTCCTTGAATATTGTTGAGAATCTCTTTTTAGGCCGCGAAATTCGGCGGCAAGGGGTTCTGGGGTCGGTCTTTCGCATGTTGGACAAACGCAAGATGCTTGAGGAAGCCACGCTGTATATGCAGGATCTCAAATTCCGCATTCAGTCGATGCAGCAGCCCGTTGAAACCCTCTCCGGCGGACAGCGCCAGGGTGTGGCCGTTGCCCGCAGTGCCGCGTTTGCCCGCAATGTCATCATCATGGATGAACCAACCGCAGCGCTCGGCGTGAAAGAATCGGGCATGGTGGTCGATTTGATTCGCAAGGTGCGTGATCGCGGGTTGGCGGTGATTTTGATCAGCCACAACATGCCGCATGTGTTTGAACTGGCGGATCGCATTCATATTCAGCGCCTGGGCCGCCGCATTGCCGTTGTCAAGCCCTCCGATTACACCATGTCGGATGTGGTGGCGATTATGACCGGAGCAATGGATATCACGCCTGCGGTGTAGGGCAGGGCAATCGCGTCAAATCGTAATTCAGCGAAATTAGGGTGCTCACGATGGTTCTTGTAGGGGCATGGCGTGCCAAAACCAGGGCATGGCACGCCATGCCCCTACATAAATACCCTCTGTGAACTTTTATGAACCAGAAATTTTAAGACGCGATTGCCTAAGCTCGACTTTGCACATCTCAATAGAACTCGCTCCGATCCATTCGTATTGAGTTCAAAACATAAGCCGTATTTTTCGCATCTGTTG
>DAOTUR010000086.1:0-2137 GCA_034436915.1 Anaerolineae bacterium | reverse complement strand
CAGAACCGCCAGGGGCTGACCTCGCAGCAAATCCTCCAGCAGGCGTATGCCGCGCTGGGTGGCGTCAATCAGATGCTGATCAACAAATACGGTGATCTGCTGTATCTCACCAACAGCTCGACGGTGATGTATCGCCAGGGCGAAGGCACGCGCACCAAGACGCCAAAAAAGGTTGAATTTGCGCGTGGGGACAGCGTGCGTTCCGCTCAAACGGGTCACAGCTTGCCCCTGAGTGATTATGAGGATGTGCTCGATTGGGGCAAGCTGTGGTTGCGGGATGCCAAGCAGTCCGATGTCGATAATGACATCCAACTGATGGTCGAGCGCTGGATCAACCGCGTTGAGGATGACATTCTCACGCGCCTCTTCGTCACCACCGAATTCCCCCAGGGGACAGGCTATGACGTGGGCTGGGCGATTGGCACAGGCGTCAACGTGCCTTTCATCCCCTCCCCCACCAACGGCGTGACGTTTGACAGCACGCACACCCACTATAAATTCACTGGGACGGCCACAAGCGCGGGCCTGCTGGCGTTGATCGAGTCGATGGTCAAGGAACTTCGCCATCACGGGCATTCGGGCAATCTGATGGCGCTGGTGAGCGAGGCCGATGTTGATACCTACGTCGGCATGAGCAAGTTTGTGGCTTTGCTGCCCTCTGGCGTCATGATCGTCCCTGGCAATGGCGCGGCCAGCGTGCAGGTGACATCGGCGACAGCATCGGGGTTGCCCGGCGAACTGTTCGGCTACGTCAACACCTCGCGTGGGCTGGTGGAATTGCGCTACTACTCGCGTATCCCCACAGGCTATCTGTTCATGAGCAAGAGCTATGGGCAGAACAACCCCATGAACGGTGTGGCGCTGCGGGTGCATCCTGATATTTCGTTTGGGCTGCACCCTGAACCCATCATCAGCCGCACAACGACACCGGAAATGGAAGGCCTTCAACTGGTCGCCACGCACGGTGTGGGCGTTAACAAACGCCTGAATGGGGTGGCAGGGTACTTCGTGACATCGGCTTCGGCTTATGTCAATCCATCGTTTGCAGCGTAATACAGGAGACATAACGCTATGGCACTAACTCTCAGTGATCGCAAGTTAATTCGAGCCTTGAATGGGGCCATTGTCCGTCCCTATGTGGCTGCTTCAGCAGTCAGCGTTGGCGATTGGGTCTACGTTGACAGCGCTGACCTGGTAGTCAAAGCGCGGGCGAATGCGGTTGGTACGACCTACGCCATCGGCATGGTAACGGGGATCGATGGCTATATGCCCGGTACGGTTGCTGTGGCAGGACAGACAGTTGCCGTGTGTGAGTTTGGGCCTGTCGCAGGGTTCACGGGCATGGACCATTCGCAGCGATGTGATGTTCATCAATCCGCAGGTTACTGCTGCGATAGCGCTGTAAGGTCAACGATGCATCTCAACTGGCTGGCCTGGAAATTGGATCACGCTGATGGGTATGGGCGGCAGGGACTGTACATGATACAGGCCCTGGCACGCCTGGGCCATGACATCTCTCCGCTCATTGAGGCCATGCTGGAATCGCCCGTCTGGGTGCAGCGGCTCATGGGCGTGGAGTGGAGCGGGATCACAATTCTCAACGAGTTAGGGGCCGGGGTGCGTTCGCTGCCGGGGCGCGTGTGGGTGAGCAGCATGTGGGAAGACAGCCTTGTCTTGCCGGAGTGGGTTGAGAATATCAATCAACACAGCGAACGCCTGCTCGTCCCGTGTGCTCACAATCAACAGGTCTTCAAACTGGGCGGGGTCACTGTACCTGTCCATATCGTGCCGCTGGGCATTGACCCGCGCGAGTTTGGGCCAGTGCCTGTCCGCCCGCTCAACAAACAGCGCTCCTATACCTTCATGGCGCTGGGGGATCGAGGGCTAAGGAAGGGTTGGGAGACGGTGCTATTTGCCTTCAGCGCCGCTTTCCCCGCGTCCGCTTATCCCGATGTGCGACTTGTGGTCAAGACGCGCAAAGGCGAGACACTTGTGCCTTTCGGCGATCCGCGCATCACGGCCTGTGTTTAACAAGTGTGCAACGCGGGGCCACATGGTTAATGAGAGATGAGAGAGAAGAGGTTGTCAGCGGTGCAAAACATCGACAGACTCTCGGCCAAACACAAGATGAGGATGC
>DAOTUR010000085.1:0-7852 GCA_034436915.1 Anaerolineae bacterium | reverse complement strand
CCCAATTCGCCGGGGCGCTGCGGCGGCAGCGGCGTGATATCGTAAATGCGCGTGACCTCAGTAAAATCCCCATTGAGCAGTTCGGACTTCATCCAGCCCGTTTCGCCGTTGCCCAGGCGCACATGCATCCAATCCCCGGCCTCGTTGCGCCCTAAAATCGTGCCTGTGGTATTGGCGGGCACGGTATAGATGAGGAAGGCATCCTGCTCCGGCTTGGCCCGCATATTCACATTCTGCGTCGTGACGATGAAACCCGGCTGCGGAATCGGGATCGGGCGATCCAGCAGCACCACCGGCAGACTGACCACCAGCGCCTCATCCAGCGGGCGCGGCTGCGGCGGCACGCTCTGCGGCAGCGTGTAATCATTGATGTTGTAGGTCACATCCAGTTGATCGCCCGCCCGCAGCGTGAGAGGATTGCCCTGCCAGAACAGCGTCGAAATGCCTTCCAGCGAGATGAAGGAGGTCAGCGTCCCCTGCGTTTGCACCGCCACTGTGCCGTTCAGGTCAATCGAGACACCGTTCACCACGACCCGCGTCGTTTGCCCATAATCGCTCTGCATCAGGAAGGTGCTGACGGGCATTGACGCACAAGCGGCACTCGTCGGAGCCGTGACCACCTCCAGCGACTGCCAGGATGGGAGATTGAAGCCCGCAGGCGTAATATCGCGCACCCGCACATTGCCCACGATGAGGGCATTCATCTTGATAAATTCATTCACGCGCATCCACAGCATCCCGCCCGCCTCATCGCTCATCGGCGGCACAAGAAGCTGCTGCACATCGCTCGTCTTCACCAGCGAGCCGGGCAGCGCCAGCGCATTTTGCACCGCCCCGCCGGGCGCGACCTGGGGCGCAGCGCCGCCGTTACAAAAGAAGCCATCGGGTTTGCCCAAACAGACGTTGGCCGCCGCCTGATAGCTCGCTTCCAAACGGGTTTCGCAGGCGGCCTGCTGCGCTGTGAAATCAATTGTGGCCGTTGGAAAGGGCGTAAGTGTGGGCGGGACAGCCGTATCCGTCGGCACAGCCCGCGTCAGCGTGGGAATGAGCACGGCACGCGGCGTTGACGTGACGATCACCGCGCCCATACTGCCTGATGAGGTCACTTCGATGACGCGGGCGGGTTCGCTGGTGGGTCGGCAGGCCGCCATCAACAGCATCACGCCCATGACCCCACCCCACCCGATTTGTGTCCCGCGCATAGACTGTCCTTGTCGATAACATTGATCTCAAGGCAGTATAGCGGTCTATACGATGAAATTGAATTGAAAAGCCCACAGCGGCGGCGAATCGTCGGATGGAGATAAGGCGCTAAGGCGCGTGCGGCTTGCGATTCGGCCCGTTTTACCGTATGCTAGAGAGTATCGGGTCTATAGCTCAACGGCAGAGCAGGCGGCTCATAACCGCTCGGTTCCAGGTTCGAATCCTGGTGGACCCACACCACAAAAAAACAGGCCGCTGCACAGCGACCTGTTTTTGATTCGGCCTATGAGACCGGCTTCATGCGATCCCAGGCCCGCAATGTATCGCTGAGTTTAGCCTCTCCCGCAGGCGTGGAGGGGAACACCAGCGGGAAGGTCTTCAAAATATGCGCGTAATCGTCTTTCGACAGGCCGTACAGGTGCGCGACCAACGCATCGAGTTCATCGCGCATCTGACCCCTCTCACCACCCCTCCCCCCGCCCTCGCCACTTCGTAGAGAGGGAGCCACGTCCCCTTGCGAAGCGGGGGGATTGAGGGGGGTCGGGGAGGCGTTCACTTCCTCCCACAGCGGCGCAAAGGCGGGATGCAAAACGCCCTGCTCATCATGGCACGTCAGATACGCCGAGCGCATGACGATGGGCGCAAAGCGCGCATCAGCGGCGGTGAGGCGCGGAACGGGCAGTTGATACAGGTAAAACATATTGACGTTAGAAGCAATTTTATGACGCAGAAGATAATCCAATGTCATTGAGTTTAAGATCGCTACAGCAAATAAAGTATCGACACTCTTTGTAATGATCTGATTGACAAGTGCTGAATTACCACAAAATACATTCATCGGCAGAGTAGCACAAATGAGTGATCTTTCATCCGTATTTCGGGCAATAGCCCTTACTGCCAACCGATAGCCCTGATACGCCTCTCCTGTTTTATTCTTGACGCGATTTGCTGTCTCATTTATGTTCACCCAATATTGTGCCTTTCCATAATACGGGTTGAACTGATGAAACATCTTGCCTTCATACAGCGGCACACGCCCCTCCGCAGGGGATGAAAAGAACAAATTGCGATCACTGGTCATGTTAATTTCTTGAGAAAACCTGACATTCCATACACCCTCACACTTTTCCCCCAACAAGGGATGAGAACCGTACAGTGTCTCAGCAATTTGATAATCACGGGCGGATTGAAACTCCATCACCGAGAGACTGTCGGGTGCAAAGCGTTTAATCGTATCATGGCGCATCTCAATAAAATTATTGGAGTTACGTGCCCATGATGGAAAATCACTTGGGCGAGGGACGTGGCGCGGGTCAATACGAAATACGGCATTAAACTTGGAGGCTTTTGGGGCTTTTGCAACAGCAAGTAGCGTAAACTTGAAGGAACGGTGAACATCGGGAAAGTACGCATATCCACCTTCTGCACCGTTAGTGAGACCGATAAGCGAATCAATGCGCCCCTGCTCAAAAAATAGTTCACGCAGCGGCTTTGTCCCCAGGTCGGTATAAATCCCCGATGGGATGATGTAACCCAATCGCCCACTCTTGCCGAGCAGTACAAAAGCACGTTCGATAAAGAGTAAGTGTGTACTCGGTTTTCCGCTCTGATGCTGATAGTCTTTGCTCTTATTGAGGTATTCCGCTAATTCAACAATGTTTCGCGTGGATTCTTCATAGTCCACTTTGCGGCGCGGATCTTGAGCATTCAATTCCGCGATGCGCTGTTCGGTTTTTTCGCGCGTGTATTTGCTCTCAATCTGGTCGTCAAACTGGGCGTAAAACTCGCGTAAATCAGATTGAATGATCTCCCAGGGCGGATTGCCCACGACGATAGAAAAGCCGCCGCCGTCTTTGGGCTGGCCCTGCGCGTCAAAAAAGACTTCGGGAAATTCGATGCCCCAGTGAAACGGATTCACGCGATCCGTGTCGGTGAAATGCTGACTGTAGGAGATGTGGGCATAGAGCGTGTCGCGCAGGGCGGCGATCTCGGCCAGGATATCACCATGCCGTGTGCTCATATGATCGACCTCGCGCAGTTCACGGCGCAGCGCAATCAGAGAGGCCAGCGACGCGGCATGGTCTTTGAGGCGGGCATCATCGGGGCGCATCCCCACCAGGCCGTTACCCGTCTTCACATTCTGGTTCAGGATCAGGGGCAGCGGCTGTTTTTTGCTATCGCGCCGTTCGAGGGCCCGCAGGATCAAATTGACGGCGGCCAATTCGCTGGCCTGCGGGTCAAGATCGACGCCGTAAAGATGCTGTTCCAGGATGCGGCGCGGGTAATCATCGGCCTGGACGAGGGCCGCCCGCAGCGGTGCGACCTCAATCTGCATATCAATCTTTGACGCGCCCTCGGCGGCCATGCGCTCAATCGTGGCCTCAATCTCGGCCTTGAGGCGTTCCATCTCGCGCTGATAGAAACCCGCCAGCACCTGATAGGCGTAGATCAAAAACGAGCCGCTGCCACAGGCGGCATCCAGCACCGTCAGATCGCCGATGGTTTGCAGCGTGAGGGGCGTTTCATCGGGCAGGCGTTCGCCATCGGGCGTGCCGTCGTGGGTGGCGTAGAGCGTGCGACCCAGCGTGGTATCGACCAGATAATGCACCAGGGGCGTGGGCGTGTAATACGTGCCCTGTTTTTTGCGCGTCTCCAGGTTACTACGCACGCCGAGCGTATCGCCATCCAGATAGAGCGCGTTGCCGAGATATTCTTCGTAGGTGTTGCCCAGAATATCGGCGGTCATACTGCGATAGCGCACTTCATACAGCTTTTTCACCAGCGCATCCAGCAGATGATCGCTGAACACCGCCTGATCGACGCGATCCAGCGCAAACAGAGCGCTGTTATGGCGTCCGTCAAACTCACGGAAGAGTCTGTTGAGAAATTCCATCAGCGTAAAGGTGTAGGGATGATCGCGGGCCATCTCCTGGAGGCCGCGCATGACGCCAACGGGCATGACGAGATGATCTTCGGCAAAGCGCACCACCACCAGACGATCCAGGAAGCGCTGGATCACCTCGCGCAGAAATGACAACTGCGGGCGGCCTTCGGCATTGAACAGCCAGGGGTTTTTCTTGCGATTATGCCAGACATCCAGCGCCAGTTTTTCGCGCGTGTCATTGATGAACGACAGATATTGACGGTCAATATCCACCGTCCAGCGCTGATTTGACAGGGCGTTGAGGCTGCCCTGGGCCATATTCTCATACGACAACTGCCAGAGTTGATCGAACTCATGGCGATAATCGGCCTGACTCTCAAAGGAGAGCACCAGCCAGTCACGGCGGGCATTGAACAGGCGCAGCCGCTCGAAGTTGGTCAGGATGGCCCAGGTCGCGCCGTTGGCGAAGGCGTAATTGATGGCCTGCTGTTCTTCGGGCGTGCGATCATTCGCCATGCCGGGCAGTTCGAGTTGATCGGGGCCGTAGACGCCCTGGATCTTATGCCGCGCCACCTCAAGCTGCTTGATAACGCCGAAGCGTTTGGCCTCAATGTAGATTTTTTCGCCATTGGGCAGGATGAGGGTGATATCAGGCCGTCCGGCGGCGGTATGCAGTTCATATTTATAGCGATTGTGATCGTCAATCGGGTAGCCGAGCACATCGCGCAGCAGCAGATCAATAAACTGACGCACGACGCCTGCCTCGCTCATTTCTTTGCGGGCAATATCCGTCATGTCGTCATATTTGGCGATGAGAGTATTTAGAGCGCTGCGGGCGCTGGATTGATCGACCATGATGGAATCATTTCTTGACATCTATCGCTAATCTGTTCTAAGTATAGCGTAAAAAAGCCATGCTGACCTGATCAGCACGCTTCAAGGCGGTTGGGGGAGGTGCTAGCTCTCCAAAACTCAGGTTCAATATACACAGCGTGTTTAATGAGTCATCTTGCCTTTATCCGCCGCTCCCGCATTGGCGCGGGCTTCGTCTGCGGCCTGGGCCATCTCCGTGACAGATTTTGTATGTAACCGGGCTGCTCCATGCCACTCCCTCAGTGCCACTCGCGTTCCCTTCTGCTCTGCGGCGACAAGCCGCCTCTGGGCATCCGGGATCTGGGCGCTGTATTGCGGCAGCCCCTGCGCCTGTGCCACGAGCATCTCATCCGTCATCTGCCACACTTCTTCCGGGTTACACACCGCCCCGACCAGCGGATCATGCAGCATGGCCTGCTTCAGCAGCATAACATCCCCATGCACAGCGGCTTCCATCCCCATCTGCTGGACATGCACACTGGCCGCACATGTTGCAGCGCACGCTAGCGAAAGATCGCCGATGACAGGCATATTGACGCCTGTTTTATCCACATAACCAGGGATTTCGATCACACACCCATTGGGCAAATTTGTGATATGTCCTTGATTGACCACATTGAAATGGCCGCGATAGGAGCGTCCGGTTTCCAGCGCTTCAATGATATACGAGCCGTGTTCCTCACTCCGTTTATCGGGCGTAAAGCGCGGCGCTTCTGCCGCCATCCAATTGGGAAAATCCGTCTCAAACCAACTGCGTCCCTCGGTACACACGCGCAGATAGCCGCCCGTTTCGCCGTTGATCCAGCTTGAGAGATCAATCCACTGCCTAATTTCTTCCGGGCGTTTGCGATACCAGGGCAGATATTCGCTCAAGTGACCATTGCTTTCCGTACTGTAATAGCCAAAACGCCGCAGCACATCAATCCGCACTTTTTCTGTTTGCGGATAATCCGGGTGCGCTTCAAACAGCTCTAGCAAACGTGGCAGCATATCCATCCCACGCCATTCAACCTTTACAAACCATGTCTGATGATTGATGCCCGCCGCGATGACATTCACATCACGCCGATGCAGTCGTTCCTCTGGGCCAATTAAGCCTTCGCGTTTCGCCCAATGCTCGATGCATGAGGTGATCTGCCAGTGTGCGCCCTGCACACCATGACACAGGCCAATCGTTTGCACGCCGCCGTATTGATTGCACGCCCAGGTATTCATTGCCATCGGATTGCTGTAATTCAGGAACAGCGCATCCGATTTGGCGACCTCGCGGATGTCTTTACAGATGTTGAGCAGGACAGGAATTGTGCGTTGGGCATACATAATCCCGCCGGCACACAGCGTATCGCCCACACACTGATCGATGCCGTATTTGAGTGGAATATCGATATCCATCTGGAAGGCATCGAGACCACCCTGCCGAATTGTCGAGATGACATAATCAGCCCCTTCAAGCGCGGCCCGCTGATTCGTTGTCGCTTCAATACGGGCAGGCAGACCATTGGCCGCGACATCGCGCTGGCACAACTGTGTCACCATATCGAGATTGTGCTGCGAAATATCCATGAAAGAAAATGTTGTCTCTGCCAGTTCCGGCACGGTGAGAACATCGGCCATCAAGCGCCGTGTGAAGCCGATTGACCCGGCCCCAATCATCGCAATTTTCACTGCCATACGAATTCCCTTTGAAGTTGAAATAGTGGATGTCATATCTGTTATATCATAGGATCAAAAACAGCGCCCAGGCCATCGAACTGAATTTTGCTAGACTCTTGCCTCTTAAGGATTTTAAATTTTGCTCTCTTATATGCCTTGACGGTTATATAACCAATATGGTATATTAGAGACATGACCACAACATTTGATGCATTGGCTGATCCAATGCGAAGACAAATTCTCGATTTACTCCGTGAACGACCTCACCTCGTGGGTGAGCTGGTCGATCTCTTAGGACTGAGCCAGCCCGGCATCTCCAAGCATCTGCGCGTGCTGCGCGAGGTGGGGCTGGTGACGGTGCGCCAGGATGCCCAACGGCGCTGGTACGAACTCCGCCCTGAGCCGCTGGCCGAGGTGGATGCGTGGCTGCAATCCTATCGTCATTTGTGGGATGCCCGTTTTGATCGTCTGGCGGATTACTTACACACATTGCAATCTGGGGAGAACATTGATGACCAACCGTACTAACCCATCTGCTGCGCCCAAAGAGCTGACCATCACGCGCCTGTTCGATGCCCCGCGTGCGCTCGTCTTCAAGGCGTGGACAGACCCCAAGCATCTGGCGCAGTGGTGGGGGCCGCAGGGCTATACCAATCCTGTCTGCACATTGGATGTGCGGCCCGGCGGGGCGCTGTACATTGAAATGACGGGGCCGGATGGCATCGCTATTCCCAATCGTGGGATATTTCGTGAGGTCGTGGAGCCGGAACGTCTCGTCTTTACCACCCGCGTCTTTGAGGATGAGGCGGGAAATCCGCGCCTCGAAGTCCTGAATACCATCACCTTCACCGAGGTCGGCGACAAAACGCGCCTGACGATGCACGCCCTCGTCCTCATCGCAGCCCCTGAAGTGTCTGAAGCACTGGGCGGCATGGAACAGGGCTGGAATGAAAGCCTGGATCGCCTCACCGATGTCCTGTTATCACGATAAGGAGACCTGAGCTTTGGATAGCTTTACCGACTACCCCTCACCTCCCGTCCTCCTCTCCCACAAGGGGCGAGGTGCAAAAAGCCCCTCTACCGCGAACTGGGAGAGGGATTGGGGTGAGGGGTCAAGAAGGTAAATATAGGCATAAAAATCGATCTCTATCTCATCATTCAACGGAGACTGCTCATGGACACGCTCACATCCCAAGACGGCACGACCATCGCCTACGAACAAACGGGTACAGGCCCGGC